>DAOSWS010000013.1 GCA_035593605.1 Thermoanaerobaculia bacterium
TGAATAAGGATCATGCCGCATGAACCCTTTTTACACACCTATTGACATGACCTCGCCCACCAATTATCGGCTACAGAAAAAGAATGCAAACAGTTGGTTTTTGGCCTTTTGCCATGCCACTGGCGCATGAAGCTGGGCACCTGTTTCATGCGCATTTACAGGGAGGGATAGTAGGATATACGGGTACACATGGATATTGTAAACAAACAAAAGATTTATCAGGCAATATTTCAGCAGGTTTTGCATTCGCTGAAGGATTTGCCGACTGGTTTGCTAACTACTCGGCAGTTGGTTGTGGCTATGACATTATTGACGAAGGAAAACTAGTAGATGGAGTAAAACAACCATATTTTTGCAAGATTGAGGATGATAATAGTGGTGTCGAAGTATTCAATTGCGGGCGTTGCACGATCCCCATATGCACATCCAATATCGATTATTGTCAAGGGCAAGGAATGTATGAGGAAGTTCATGTTGCCTCTTTATTATGGGACCTTCTAGATAATGTGAGCTACTATCAAAGCGTAAATGGATGCGCAGTAGATGAAGTTTTGCCCGCCTTTTGCGTAAATCCCGATACAATTCCAGATCTTCCGTATTGGAGAGATGAAATCAACAGTGGGGTTACCCTTCTTAAATCTTGGAAGCCAGGGGGGTATTCAAGCATTTTGCAATTTTGTTCTTATCTTACGCGGCCTCCGCAGGCGGGGGATCCTGGGGGGCCATTGTACGGCCAGGAAGCAAAAGTTAATCATCTTCTCAAGCTTCACGGAATGCCTCATATCTTACAGTAAGATGACAGCTCTTTTTTTTGCCCTTCTATTGAATATGCATGTAGTCGATGTCATTCATTACCCTCCTTTGAATCAAAGAGGGGAGATGGCTGTCTCTCCCGAAGTCTACGATATCCTTTTTTACGGAGGATACCTCTATGCTGCAGGATTGAATGCACTCTCCATCTATGATCTGACAGAAGGAACATGGGATCTGAAGAATGTTATCCAGTTCAAGGGTAGTGGATACATTCCAAGACTCTACCGATGGAAAAACCAGCTAATCATCTCCTACTATGTAGATGAGGATGATAACGGGCTTCTCTTTTATGATATTTCAACCCCGATTCAACCCCAATGGATTAAGGAGTTTCATCCGCACGACGTGAGAGATGAATACATCATGATCAATAGTGGATTCCCAAATGAATGTCGGAGTACATGCAAAGTTGTAAATGATTTATTAATATGTAATATGGAATGGTATCCAACTGATCCCTATCCTTGCACATTCTACGGTAGTTATGTCCCCTTTGTTATCGACTTAAAGACCATGAAGACTCTGGATATCTGGATGCTGGACACAGGATGGAACTGCGACTGGAACGCATGGAGATCAATCAATCAATCAGGTTTTGAATATTTTGAGGGCAATTTTCTCTTCCAACAGGGTCAGGGACATTGCAAGATTCCAGGTGACTTTGTTTCAGAAGCTTTTGAAGATGGTCTTTCATCTACCCGATACTGCTCCGCATGTTACTACTTCTGCGAAGGCTGCCCCCTTGCACCAATTACGCGTTACAAGACGTGGCTCATGTTCGGCAGTGCTGGATACTTTAGCCCTCAACCACTCATGGATAAAATGAAAGCCGGAGTTACTTTGGGAGGTGAGTTTATATATATAGAACCTTATAGTTGCACACTTGACCAAATCTGGTTCACACCGCAAGATATTTCTGGGCATGAAGATTGGGTCTACTCAACCGATTTCGAGTGCCAGAGAGTCGCCAATTACGATCCAGAGACCGATAGCTCAAATAGTGAATTTGCCGGTGTTAATGTGATGGACCAACCTCTTTACAGAGTTAAAGTCTTGAACAATGTTGTCTATGTAACGGCGGAAAATCGGATTTACATGTTCGATCCAGTTCACTTCGACGAGGACCAACCGGTTGGAGATGTAACCGTGTGCTCTCAGGGCCCCATCCTGAGGTTTGCAGGTTCAGTCCAGGATGAGGATGGCATTGCGAGTGTAAGTGTACGCATCGGGGATGAGTTGATGGCATCCTATGAGTTTACCGATCCTTACTACCTGCCCCATCCACTTAGAAGAGAGCATGAGAGGCCCTTTGATCTTCATGATTGGACTGTCACGATCGACACTGCTTTACTCACCCCCGGCACCTATTCACTCAAGACTGTTGCCGTGGATTGGGAGGGAAGTTTCTCCGTAATCGAAGAGAGGGAGATCGAAATTGGTTCCACTAAATTTAAGAGCGATATTGTTCCGATGGATAGAGAAACTAAACTCATTAAATAATTCTTTCCGGGGATGACCGATTCCCAAAAATGTACGATGTGAAAAAAGGGGACGGTCCGCGGCCCTCTCACCTTCCCTGGGGCAGTCCCTCTTTTTTCAGGCCCTGTTCCGCGTTCAGGAGAATAACGAATAACTGGCTGTACGTGTGAGAGATTCGCCTCCCCGACTTCGCTCAGGGAGCTACATCGTGGCATGGTTTCGGCATGAAACGCCAAAACCATGATGGGCAGGGACGGAATTGAACCGAGTATACTTACGAATCCTACCCCGGAGGACCGATTCCGGATAACTACATTGTAGGTGAGATGTATGTGGGATCTTGTCTCGGTAGTTGGAGTGGGCAGGGACGGAATTGAGCCGAGTGGACTTACGAATCCTACCCCGGAGGACCGATTCCGAATAACATACATTGTAGGTGAGATATATGTGGGGTAATGTCTCGGTAGTTGGAGTGGGCAGGGACGGAATCGAACTGAGTCAACCCCAGATAACCCTCTTTCGAAGAGCGATTCCGAATGACGTACATTATTAAGTGAGATGAAGGTGCGGCATTGTCTCGGAAGTCGGAGTGGGCAGGGACAGAATCGAACTGAGTCAACCCTAGATAACCCTCTTTCGAAGAGCGATTCCGAATGACGTACTTTGTAGGTAAGATGAATGTGGGATCTTGTCTCGGAAGTCGGAGTGGGCAGGGACGGAATTGATCCGAGTATACGTACACAACCTACCCTGGAGGACCGATTCCGAATAAAATACATTGTAGGTGAGATGAATGTGGGATCTTGTCTCGGTAGTCGGAATGGGCATGGACGGAATCGAACTGAGTCAACCCCAGATAGCCCTCTTTCGAAGAGCGATTCCGAATAGCATACGATGTAAATGAGGTGATTGAGGGGGATAACCCCGGAAATTGGAATGGGCAGGGACGGAATTGAGCCGAGTGGACTTACGAATCCTACCCCGGAGGACCGATTCCGAATAACATACATTGTAGGTGAGATATATGTGGGGTAATGTCTCGGTAGTTGGAGTGGGCAGGGACGGAATCGAACTGAGTCAACCCCAGATAACCCTCTTTCGAAGAGCGATTCCGAATGACGTACTTTGTAGGTAAGATGAATGTGGGATCTTGTCTCGGAAGTCGGAGTGGGCAGGGACGGAATCGAACCGCCCACACGGGGATTTTCAGTCCCCTGCTCTACCGACTGAGCTACCTGCCCACCGCGCCTATCATACCCACTTCCCTACCGGTTGTCAAAGGTCACGGAGGGGCCGGGCTTCTATGGACAGGGGAGGGAAAACACGCTAGAGTATCGGCATGGAATCGCTCGAATCAATCCGATTGATCGTGACGGATGTGGACGGTGTCCTGACCGACGGCCGAATTTATCTGATGCCGGACGGAGAGGAAATCAAAGTCTTTAACTCGAAAGACGGGTCGGCCATCCGCCTCGCAATTCGAAATGGAATCCCCGTAGCCTTCCTTTCCGGAAGGGGAGGGAAGGCTCTGTCGGCCCGTGCCGAGGAACTGGGTGTCGAACATCTCATTATGTTCAGTCGAAACAAGGAGGAAGATTTTCTTGCTCTGACAGGGAGACTGGACATTTCTCCGGATGAAACGGCCTTTATCGGGGATGACATGATCGATCTGCCCGCCATGGCCCGTGCGGGGTTTACCGCCTGCCCTTCGGATGCTGTGCCCGAGGTTCGCGCCCGCGTGGATCGAATCCTCCACACTCCCGGTGGCGGGGGGGTGCTTCGAGAGGTGGTTGAACTGATTCTCAAGGCCAGGGGGGCATGGCCTCACTGAAACATTTTGCCGTTCTTATCCTCTTCGGGGCCTTTTCCCTCGTTTTCAAGGTACTTCCCGTCAGCGGCGCCCGAAGGGTGGGGGCCTGGATCGGAACGCTCACCCGGATTCTGCTCCCTTCCCAGGGCCGCCGGGTCCGGTCCCACCTGGAGAAAGCCTTTCCAACCTGGGGCTCACGGAAAATAACCCGCTGTATAAGAGAAAATTTTCGACATTACGGGATGACCTTCGCCGAACTTTACCATCTGGAGAAGCTCTATCCATCTGTAGAAATTTCAGGAATCCACCACCTTTCCGGAACGGGTGTGGTTCTCGTCACCGGCCACTGCGGAAACTGGGAACTGATGGCCCGGACCATTGCCCGGCGATGCGGAGGATTAACCGTTGTCGCGCGGGAAGCCTACCTGGATACGCTGAACGACTTCCTGGTTGGACTGCGAAAAAAAGGAGGGGTGGAGACCATTCTCCGCGGTTCTTCGGACAGTCCCCGACAGCTTCTCAGTGCGGTAAAGGAGGGACGGACCCTGGGCATGCTGATCGATCAGGATACGAAGGTCGAGGGGATTTTTGTCCCCTTTTTTAACCATCCGGCCCATACACCCGTAGGAGCCGCCCGTCTGGCCCTGAAGTACGGCATTCCTTCCGTTACCGGTTTTATTCACCGAACTCCCTCCGGTGGCCACATTCTTCACTTCGACGACCCTATCCAATCTGAAGGGCATACGGAGGAAACGCTGACTGCCCTCCTCACACGGCGGATCGAGGATCAGGTCCGTCGTCATCCGACCCAGTGGGTATGGGTGCACCGAAGATGGAAAAAGGTACCTTCCCGGGAGGAGGTGAACTCTGGAAGCTGAACGGTTGAGTCCCCTGATTCCCCAAAGTGTCGTTGAGGTTTCCGGGGCACTTCAAAAGAGTATCGAGATCTGCGGCATCCTCGAACCTGTCCGGATCTCAAACACAATTGTGGTGGACGGATTGCGCCGCATGGCTGCAGCTCTGGCTCTCGGTCTAGATGATATTCCCGTACAGGAGATTTCCGGAGATCCCCACATCCTGCGCTGGCATCTCAATCTAACCCGTCCGTGGAATCTTTTGGAAACCGCTCATGTCTACAAAGGATTAAAAGACAGCCAAAAAAAGGCCTTCCTGTCCGATCTTTCAATGGGAGATTCACCTTCAATTCCCGCCGTCATGGATCTGCTGGTCTCCGATCCTTCGCTTCATCCGGCCATTCTGGAAGGCAGAATGACCCTCGCAGCCCTGCGGGATCTGGCTGCCTCCGGATCGGACTTTCGATTCTGGGTGAAGGTTCTCCTGGAAGCGAAGGGAACGGTGGGAGAGAGAAGGGTGGCGGCTTCCCTGGTTCGAGATTGCGTCTTTCGAGAGACCCTTCCCGGGGTTCCCGCAGTTGCCTCTGTCAAAGACGTAATTGCATGGCTGCACCCCCTCGCCCATCCCGAAACAGACACCCGGATGAATGAACTGAACACGGCCCTCGGTGAGGTGAATCTTCCTCCGGGAGTGCGGGTTCACGCTGATCCCACGCTGGAACGGGAGGGGGTTGAGCTGTCGTTCAGGGTGACGCGGCGGGACCTCTCCCGGCTGGAAGAAATCAGGCAATCCCTTGCCCGCCTCTTCGAAAAACTGGATTTTCTCTGATGCGAATTCCCATTCCAAGCGTCATCGTTGTTGACGAGGCCGTGGAAGACCATCCGAGAGTAAGAAGCCTTCTCGACCTCCTTCCCCGGATCCCGGTTCAGACTGTTCCTGCAGGAGAGCCCTATGAAGGGAAAGGGTGGTGGATCACCCGGAACCTGGGATCGTTCCTGAGGCCATGTCCCGGTCAGAAGGGACATGTATGCTGCGGCTACTGGACGATGGAATGGATGCTGGGCTGTCCATTTCGCTGTGAGTATTGCGCTCTGCAGGCCTATCGGCCTTCAGGATCCCTGACCCTCTATGCCAATCTGGAGGACGGTCTGGAGGAAATCCGAGAACTCCGGCAGAAACGGCAGGGGCCGATTCGGTTGGGAACGGGAGAGTTCGGGGATTCCCTTGCCATGGAACCCTTCTTTCCCTTCGTGCGTGATGTGGTGGAGGCTGTGGGATCCCTGGATGATATGGTGGTGGAACTGAAGACAAAGAGCAACTGGATCGAACCTCTTCAGGACCTGCCGCACCGGGAGCGGATCATCGTAGCGTTTTCCCTCAATCCGCCGGATCTCATATATCGATACGAAACGGGAGCCGCTACCCTGGATGAGCGGCTTTCCGCCATATCCAGGGTTCTGGGCTGGGGGTACCGGGTTGCGGTCCATTTCGACCCGATCCTCCAGAGGCACGATTGGCTTTCTCTCTACGGAGAGGTCGTTGACCGACTTGCGACGATTCTCCCGGCTGAGAAGCTGGCGTGGATCTCCATGGGAACCTTTCGATTTCCAAAGGGAATGGATGACGCCATTCTTAAATCCTATCCTGAAACGGACCTCTTTCGCCCGGAGTTTATTCGCGCCAGAGACAACAAGATGCGATATCCGAGGCCGGTCCGGGAAATGCTCTACCGGGGCCTTCTGACCGTTCTGGAGAAGCATTACCCCCGCAGGGCCATCTATCTCTGCATGGAGTCTCCGGATGTGTGGAACCGCGTCTTCGGGGAACTTATGAATTCGGCCAGGCTGACCGCGAGGTTGGATGAACGGTAAGATTCTGATCGTCACGGCCCACCTCAAGGAGGCAAAGCTTCTCGCCGCCTCCCTGTCCGGGTGCGTATCGGGACCTCTTCCCTACCGCTACAGTGCTCCTGGAATGGTCATCCTGGTTGCCGGGCAGGGAGAAGAATCACTACGGCGGTCCCTCGTCAGCCTTCCCCTGACAGGGATTCGGGTTCTCCTGCTATTTGGGACCGCGGGCTCCCTGACCACAGTCTACGCACCCGGAATGGTCCTCGAGTGTCCCTGGGTTCACACCCTGGAGGGAGATATTCTGGTCTCTCCGTTGAGCCTCGGACTTCCAAGGGCCTCCATCCTGGCGGTTCCAGGGCCCGTGATCGATCCGGCTGAACGGGAAGAGCTCTTCAGAGAGCATGGGACCCTGCTGGTGGATATGGAGTCCGGAGGGTTTGTAAAAATCGTCAAGGAGAGGGGACTCCCCTGGGCTGTCGTCAAGGTTGTATCGGACACACCATCCGAGCCGGACACCTTCCCATTTTCAGTCGAACTTGATACACTACTTCGAGAGAACGCCCGGGTTTTTCTCGGTGCCGTTCAGGAGGTTTTTTGTGATCATTGAACGCAATAAACATGGGGAGATGGTCGTCATCAATGTGATGGGGACCATTACGCTCGGAGAGTCTTCCAAAAAATTTTCCGATTACCTGGAGAAGATATTGCAGGAACGCCCGAAGGGCGTGATTATCAATATGGACAAGATCGATTATGTCGATTCCACGGGAATCGGTGAACTGGTGGGATACCTTTCCCGCTACCGGGATGAAAAAATTCCTCTGGCTTTGGTGAACCCGAGGGAGAGAATTCTCAAACTCCTGACGATTACCGGACTTGAAAAGGTATTTCCAATTTTCGAAGAGATGAAGGATGCGCTGAAGTGGTGCGAAAGGGGGGACTCGAACCCCCACAGCCTTTCGGCCACAAGATCCTGAATCTTGCGCGTCTGCCAATTCCGCCACTTTCGCGACGCTCGATTATAGCACATTGATGAAGGATTCAAGCCTCCAGGGTACCCTCGTATCTTTCCTGAAAAAGAAGGGCGGAAAGCCCGTTGAGATCAGTGTTTTACGAAGACAGTTCGGGAAAAAGGTTGATGGTGTGCTGGAAGAACTGGAACTTACCGGCATTGCCGTTCGAATTCGCCGCCATGTCTGGGCCTATGGGCCGTTCACACGTTACCGTGTGGGCACGATCCGGATCCGGGCAAAACGGGGAGAACTTCGCCTGGAGGATGGCTCCCTCACCATTCCGTTGAAGAAGGCCCAGGGAGCCATGGATGGTGATCTCGTTCTCTGTCTGGCCGAACGCGGAGACGAGGGGCGGGTGGTCCGGATTCTCCGCCGTAACCGGGAAACCCTTCCTGGCTTTCTCGTGTCGGAAGGGAAGACAATCCTGTTCCGGCCATTTCGCAGAAATCTTCCCGATATGATTCCACGATTTGAAGACGGACATCCCGCAGATGGTTCCATTGCCTTTGAAGGCGCGATCGTCTTTTTTCCGACAGCGACCCGGCAGGGGCGTGTCAAGATTGGCAACTCCCTGGGAAAATTCGGGGAGCGTGGAATGGAGGCCCGGGTCCTCTACGCGGACCGCGGCTGGACCATGGAGTTTCCGGAGGAAGTGCTGAGAGAAGCCGAGTCGTCGGCCGATCGTTTAAGTAATATCCAGCTTTCCGACCGTACTGACCTTCGGGGGGAAACAATCTTCACCATTGACGGAGAGTACGCCCGGGACTTTGATGACGCAATCTCACTCTCAAAAATCGGACCTCGACGCTGGCGTCTGGGCGTTCACATTGCCGATGTGTCCCACTTTGTTCGACCGGGGACCTCCCTGGATGAGGAAGCCTTTGATCGGGCCACATCAACCTACTTTCCCGATACGGTTGTCCCGATGCTTCCCGAGGCCCTTTCCAACGGCGTATGTTCCCTGCGACCGGAGGAAGACCGTCTCACCCTGAGTGTCTTTATGGATGTCGACGAACGGGGAAGAACATCGAAAGTACGCCTCCTGCCCACCATCATCCGTTCACGTTATCGCATGACCTATACGCAGGTCCAGGCCATTCTGGATGGCAGGGAGCGTCATCCCCTGACCGATACGCTTCGGGAGATGAACCGGATTGCTAAGCGTTTTCATCGAAAACGGGTAGGTCTGGGCAGCCTGGACTTTGACCTTCCCGAAGTCGGCATCCTGTACGATGATCAGGGAAGAATGGTTGGTGTCCGTCCCGAGATCCGTTTCGACTCCCACCGTCTCATCGAAGAATTCATGATCACGGCCAACCGGGAAGTGGCAAAGATTCTGACCTTTAAGAAAATTCCCTTTCTGTACCGGATTCACGAGGATCCGGATAAAGGAAAGCTCCTGGAGCTGAAGATCATCCTGGAAGGCCTGGGATATCCCTTCCGGGTAAACCTTGAGGAGCTGACGCCGCTTCAGGTTCAGCGACTTCAGGATTCCTGGGAAAAGCGGCCCGAGGGCCCCTACCTGAATGAACTTCTTCTCCGTTCCCTGGCCCGGGCCCGGTACACTCCCGAGAATGTCGGACATTTTGGTCTGGCCCTGGAGTACTACTGCCACTTCACCTCTCCCATCCGCCGGTATCCCGACCTGATTGTCCACCGCAGAGTCAAAGAATACCTCTCGGGGGTCCAGTATGATCAGAAGCGTGCGGATCTCGCCTTCGATGAGCTTGTGCAGGCAGGCGACCATTGCTCAAAACGGGAATGGGAGGCCGAAGATGCCGAGAGGGAGGTCATGGAATGGAAGACTCTCCAGATCGTAAAGGAGAAGGAAAACCAGATCCTGTCCGGTCGCGTCAGTGGAGTGATTGAGACGGGCATCTTTATCATTCTGGAGGACTATCAGGTTCAGGGGTTTCTCCCCTTTGCCACCTATAAGAAGGATTATTTGACCGCCTCCACTCTCCGCCAGGAGGTTAGCGGCCGCCGTACTTCCCTATCCCTCAGGCTGGGAGATGAAGTCAGGGTGAAGATCCTATCCGTGGACCTGCACAAACGCTATCTTCGACTGGAGATTGTGTAATTCTTTACCGGCGTTCGAGGAGATTTTGGGCCGCCACCTTGATTGCGTGACGGATCGCCGGATTCTTGGTGATCCCCTGTAGATCGATGCGTTTCAGGGAGGATAGAAAACCAAGGGCTGTGCCGAGGGGAGTGGCAGGATTTTTAACCAGTGCCATCTTGATGCAGTACTGATTCGACCATTTGGGTAGCCGGGAAAGGTGGGTGAGGATTTCCCCGGACGTTCCCGGATCGTTGGCAATGACCTGCAAATGAACGATCGTCATTCGAGGATTTTCCATCAGGGCTTCAATCACTTTCAGATGTTTCTCCCGGCGAAGATCGGGCAGAAGAGCCTGGGGCGCCCTGCGGGCGAGGGAGATCTTTTCTCCAAGACCCATTCCGGGAAGGCGTTCCCGAAGGGTCTTTTCTCCAATTCGCCGTATCAGCGGCGGTGTCCTCTGGTCCAGGGTAATCTCCAGCAGTTCCTTCCAGTAGAGAACGGGCACAAATCGCTGAGCCACCGGGGAAGGCGTGGTTGGATTCCGCACCAGGGCGAAACGAACTTTGTGGAAGGAAGTAAGATCTTTACTTTCAGCGATATGGTGGATGGTTTTCCATGTACAGTTGGGGTTGGTAAGAATGGACAGAGACTCCTGCTCGTTGAGCTTGAAGTCGATCGATTCCAGCCTGGAAAGCACTTCCTCTTCCGATCCATCCCTGAATACGGTTGAATCGGAAGAAAGAGGTGAATTTCTCGGGGGCATCAGGGCTTAGGCTTTTTCCCTCTTGAAAATAAGACCGATGTGGTCCGTTGCACCGGATTTGAAGTTGACCGAGGTAAGGCCCACAAGCTCCCAGCCGTCCTGACCGTAGCCGTTCAGTTCAGCCTCGTAATCTTTCCGGATTTGATAGTTTTCCGACCTGAGATTGACGATTCGATATTCCCACGTTTTCATCTCCACACCCCTTTCCACGGGTTTTCACTCTTAAGTGTACACCTCCAGTGGTCACCATGCAAGGCAAATTGTCAAAATGGTGATTGAACGCACCCGGTCAAACTGCGCGAAAGAGCCTGCAGTTGGAATCCTGAAAGACGATGGGTGTGGGATAATCGAAGGGTGAAATCGAATCCGGCACGCCCTTCCCGTTTCCAGCGTTTTACGCGCTTCCTGATCCGTCATTCGGTCCCTCGAACCATCCTGACGTGTCTAATGGCTTTGATCACGCTTGCCGGCCGGACGCTCCTGTACCCGCCCGTACGGGGTGACATGTTCACGCTCCTCTACGAACTTTGCCTCTTTGCTTTTTTCTGGACAATTCTGATCCATCGCTGGCTCTACCGGGAGCCGAATCTCAAAGGGGTCGAAGGCCAGATCTCTGTTCCCGGCTGTCCTTCCTGCGGGAACGATCTTCCCATCGAAGAGGAAGCCTGCCCTTCATGCGGACAGGAGGTTCACACTCTCCGATGGATTCGAATACGATCTTCCGGGCTAGCCGTCTTTCCGTTCTGGATCCTGGCTATTGTTTCCGCATTTCTGGCGGGGCAGTCTCTCCTGGCATTTATTACGGGAGCTGCGGGCCTGGTCATGGCTTACAGTTACAGGGTTCTGATTCTCCCCTCCGGGGAAGGTGATCGCTAATGGGTTTCCGTTTCGCTGTTGCTTCCCGCGTTTCCAATATCCGCCACCACCTTCCAGTCTCCGTTCTTATCCTTCCGCCAGACGGTCAGGTACTTTCCCTCCGCCGTTCCCGAAGTGCCATCTTCCTTCTGGAATGGGAGGGTCCAGGTTCCGTAGGTGTAGCCCAGATCCCCCGAAGTGGAAAGCTCTGCGTGTAGGGGGGTCCAGGAGAGGTTCTTCGGGTTAAATCCGGTGGAGGAATAGTGACGACGGATCGCGTCAAGGCCCTTCACGACGGGGCCCTGATCGGGAAAGATACAGGCGTCTTCCGCAAAGTACGCCATCCAGCCCTCCAATCCATGTTCCGCCGTGGCCTTTCCAAAGGCACGGTCCGCTTCGAGAAGGGATTGTGCGGGATCCGGTACGGCGGAATCTGCAATGGCAAGACCCGTTACGAGTAAAAAGAGAAAGATGAGTTTCAATATGTCCTCCCGGTTGACCTGGATAGTGTGTCCACGACAGCACGCAGGTTAATCAAGATCCATCCATCGACGGCGTACGTACCGCCGGGTAATGAGAAAGGTCTGAAAAAAAATCGAAGCATTCATGGCCCACCATACTCCCTCCGGCCCAAGACTCAGTCCAACGCCCAATGCCAGCGCGAGGGGAATCCGAACCCCCCAGACGGCGGAAGAGACAATAGCCATCGTTGTCCGGGTGTCCCCGGCTCCATTCAGGCCCCCCGCGAGGATGACGCCCCAGGCCATGAAAGGTTCCGAGATCAGAGCAATGGTGAGATATCCGATCCCTTCTGTGATGACGGTGGGATTGTCTGAAAGGAGGGCACTCACCCATCGGGCATTCAGGATCACGGCGACAGTGAGGATCGAGACAATGGCTGTACCCATGGCAGCGGTGGTAAGTCCTCCGCGGTAGGCTTCCTCTCTCTCCTTTTTCCCAAGAAAGTTCCCCACAATCACGGCGTTGGCCATATTGAAGGCGAATGCGGGAAGGTAGATGAGGGATTCCACACGGTACCCATTGGTGAAGGCTGCCATGATGGCGACGCTGTCTCCGGGCAGGGCACCCAGAATCAGGTAAAGAGCCGTCGCCCCCGCCTGCCAGAGGACCTGAAGGAGTCCGGTTGGCCAGCCTATCCGGATAATTTTCCAGATTGACTCTTTGAGATAGCGGTGAGACTTTCGGAGGAACATCCTGAGGTGGTAAAGATTCAGGGCCGCTCCCAGAACTACCGATGCCGCCGTGGACAGGGCGATACCCCGGAACCCGAGGGGTGTGAAGAAGACAAAGAAAACATTGAGAGAAATATTGGTGACGCAGACAAGGGCCATCGTGGCCAGGGACTTTTTAATTCCCTCGCAGGCACGGAGGATTCCGTTGGTGTTGATCAGGACATAGTGAAAGAGCAGGCCCCCTGCATAGATCAGGATCAGGGGACGACCGTATGTTTTTACTACCTCGGGAACATTACTGATTTCCAGGACCCACGGGGAAAGCAGGATACCGCCGAGGCTCAGGAAGATTCCCAGAACGGTGGTTGTAAGGACAACGGAAAAGAGGGTTGAGGCATAGGTGTCGTTGTCGCGTTCTCCGCAGAGGCGGGAGACGACGGACACGGTCCCGACGGTCAGGGCGTTGGCCAGGACGGTAAAAATGAAATAGATCTGGACGACAAACCCGTAGGCCGCCTGAACCTCCTTACCGATTTGCCCTGCAATGTATACATCGGCGAAGGTGATGAGAAATTCGAAGACCATGATCAGCGTCATCGGCCAGGCCACGGCCCAGCTCCGGTTAAGGAGCGTCTTGAAAATGGGGCGGGGGGGCATCGTACCGGGATTTACCACTCAGAGAGTGTACACGATGAGGGAAGGGAAGATATAGAAGGAGTGATTCTTCAGGGACACAAATTGCGGGGGTCGATCAGGGGTTTTATTCCGGGTGAGGGATCGTCAGGCTCCGAAGCTTGCCGCAGACAAAAAGGGGTCCTGTTTGTGGATCGAGCATCCGGATCGCGGAGACGTCCATCAGGAAATGAACCGTGTCGCCAGGAAGCACGGAGGGCATCGGCCTGTTAAAGGGAATCGCCAGGTGGTATTCGATGGTCAGCTCTCCTCTTTTCACGATTGTAACCAGAAGAGCAGCGGGTTCTCCCCGATAGAGAGGGGCTGTGCCCGAGCTGACTACTTCACCGGGTATGCCGTATTGAATGGCGCATCGATCCTCACCCGACACGTACCATTCCTCTTCCTCCCCGATGGTCCGGTTGGGAAAGATACCGGCGACAGGTACATGCAGAACCTTCAGAGTCTTTCCGCAGAAAGAATTGATGGTGTCCTGCATGGCCTTCGTCAGATCCGTTGGGTCGGGGGAGTGGGCCTCCAGAGAGAGGTGAGTCAGGGGCCGCAGAAGATCGATCTCGGTTAGATAGGGACCGGCTTCGTCCTCCGGAAACGGTTGAGACAATAGAAGGATGGGAAGGAGAAGAAGCACAAGGATACCGATTCCATAATTCAACCCTGTCGGGATTCGTTGCTTCATCTTTCCATCATACACCATCCATCACACGCTGTAACGTACAATAGGTGTGGATGAACCCGGATAAACTGGAGATCGTAAATCTTTCGGAACTGGCGAAAAGGGATACCCGGGATCCCGGATTTTTCGGCGGAAAGGCGGCCGGTCTTGCCTCTCTGATTCGAAATGGAGCACGGGTACCGGACGGCTTTGTCGTTGAGCCCACATGTGCAGTCGTTGAGCAATGGTTAGAAATCTCTCGAGAATTTTTTCTGGAGCGGGTTCGCGCCCTATTGAAAAGAGGACCCGTGGCAGTGCGTTCTTCCGCCCCGGTCGAAGATTCACCGGAGCGATCCTATGCAGGCATCTTCGAAACCGTACTGAACTGCTCTACGGAGGAGGAAGTCCTGGTTGCGGCTTCCCGTTGCGTTGCCTCAGGGCAGTCTCCACGGGCTCAGGTATATGAATCTCAATCCGACCCCATTCCTGTGGGTATCCTAGTTCAATGCATGGTGGAAGCGGAGGTTGCCGGGGTCTGCTTTACCCGTGATCCACGGGGAACGGATAGAGCCTGTGTCGTCGAAGCCGTGCAGGGTGGGGGAGATTCTCTCGTTTCAGGGAAAATCTTACCCGATCGCTGGAGAATTTATCAAAACGGATTCGGGGAGGCGGAAATCCTTTCGGAAGAAAATGCGCATTTCCTCACCGGCGACCAGATCCATTCCCTCTATCAGGATGCCATGGATCTTACCCGTCATGCGGGATACGACCTGGACCTGGAGTGGGCCATCGATCACTCCGGAAATTTATGGTGGCTTCAGGCCCGACCGATCACGGTTTCCATGAAACAGCAGGAAACGTATCGAGTGGAACGTTCATGCCCTGAGGCTGCAGACGGACCTGTGACGGTCTGGTCCAACTGGAACGTCCGGGAGACGATGCCTGAGCCCCTTCATCCCCTGACCTGGGACCTCTGGCGCCGGAGCATTCTGCCTACCGTGACCGAACATCTCAGCGGAGTTCAGAAAACATCGCCTGTCTTTCCCCATCTTGCAGGACTGGACCGTGTCGAAGGAAGGATCTACTTCAACATGAATGCGGCTCTGGCAGCTCCGATCATCGGATGGATTATGGAGAGGATCCTTTTCACCATGGATCCGGAACATGGAAAGAGAATCCAACCCCTCATTTCGAAGGGGATATTAAAACCGAGGAACCTGCCCGGTCATTCGATTCAGAGATTACCGGGTCTCCTGCTGGCATCGTTGAAGGGATCGGCACGGTTTCTTCTGGCGGTTCGGCCGGGTAAGGCCATGAACTCCCTGGTGTCCGACTCTCGCACAATACAATCCCGCCCTGCCATCTCAGGGTTGTCCAGCGAGGAACTGCTGGAGGAGATTTATCTCTGGGAAAAGCCCGGCACACGCCGAATCCTTCTGGGACTTCAGATGGAAGGGCTTGCCATCGGGATGTTCCAGCTTGCCCGATATCTATTCCGGGACCATCCGGAGGCGCTTCACCTCCTGGCAACGGGAATTACCGCCAACCCCACGACACAGATTTCCCTGGCCATTGATGATCTTATCCATGAGGCCCGGCCCATGAAGGACCGGTTTCTGGACCATTCCACATGGCAGGATCTGGAGTCTTCACTTCAGCAGGTGAATGATGGGAAACGATGGCTCACCTGTTTCCATGACTTTCTGCAAACGAACGGTTTTCGAGGACCCGGGGAGTTTGATCTTTTCAGTCCTCGATGGATCGAGGATCCCGATATGATCCTTTCCCTGATCCGCACCGGTCTTGCCTGCGAACCCGGTGAGACAGTACGAGACCGAATGGTGCGTCTTGGAATCAGGAGGAAAAAAGCAGTCGACACAGCGATTCAGGCGTCCCCTTTCTGGAAACGACCACTCCTCCGTATTTCTGCCGATCTTGTGAACCGATTTATGCCCCTTCGAGAGGCACCCAAACACTATGGCATGGTTGTCTTCCAGCGAATCCGGCAGGCGGCCCTGGAGCTGGGAAAGCGTGGGGTGGATCGAGGCTGGATGTCTAAGCCGGACGAGGTCTTTTTTCTTTCGCTCCGGGAATTGGAGATTATGGCCCGGGAAGAGAAACCCCGGGAGGATATTCAGCAACGAATCCTGGAGCGAAGAAATCTTTTTACAGAGCAAAGAATGATTCACCCACCGGATATTCTCCGTTCCGATGGTGTTCCCGTACCCGGACCGAAAATAGAGAGGGAAGGACGTCTCACCGGTATTGCCGTCTCTCCGGGTTCGGTCACGGGACCTGCACGGATTCTCTCCGATCCCGATCCGGAGAAGTTGAAAGAAGGAGACATCCTGGTCGTGGGCTTTGCCGACCCTGGTTGGACGCCCCTCTTTCCCAGGGCGGCGGCCCTTGTGGTCGAGGTTGGTGGCCTCATGTGCCATGCCGCAGTGGTCGCCCGGGAGCTTGGAGTACCTGCTGTTTTCTCAGTACCGGGAGCACTTGCGCGCATTACGGAAGGTCAGGTGATTCAGGTGAATGGAACCGAGGGGTGGGTGGAGATTGAATCCGGGGGTCCGGCAGGTACGGTTTGAAACTGTGCTTACGTTATGGTTTTCACCCGGGATTTCAGGAGAAAACGATAGATGAGATCGCAGTATCGATCCATCTGGATCTTCCCCTTCTCCGATACGGAATAGCGCCAGAATCCATAAAGCTTTGCCAGACGTACCAGTTTTTCCGTATAGAGATTCCAGGTGTACTGGTCCCGTATCCTGGCAACGCCCTTTTTCGATAGAGAATCCCAGAATTCATGATCCTTTTCCTGTTTTCGATGGAAGGCTTCAAGGGAACGGGCCATCAACTCGGATCTTGACGTGTTTAATAGATGGCCGTTCTCCCCGTGCTGAATAATTTCGCTGGGACCTCCGAACCGCGTGGCAAAGGTGGGGAGCCCGGATGCCATGGCCTCCAGCACCGTCAAACCAAAGGCTTCGAAAAGAGCGGGTTGAACAAAGATGCCTCTCAAATCTGCCATGATTCGGTACGCCTCTCCAGCTTCTGCTTTTTTCAGAGTGGGAAGCCAGCGAAAGGACCCATGAAGATTGTAATGCTGAATGAGATCGTGGGCTCGGATGATCTGATCTTTCTCCTCAGGGTCCGATGATTCTTCCGGATGAAGTTTGCCTGCCGAAAAGACGAGATTGTACTCTTCTCTGAGAAGACTCGATTGACCAAAGGCATCAATCAGACCCGTGATGTTTTTGATACGGTCAAACCGGGCGAGCGTAAATATGGGGGGTTTTTCCGGGTTTTCGAGATGCCCCAGGATTCTGTCTTCTTCTGATTGGAAAATCCAGTGGCGAAGAGATTCTGTCACGTGGGAGGTTCTTCGTTCCATTTCATAGAAAGGGAAATAGATCGCATCATCGACTCCGGGTGGGATGACGTTAAACTTTGGAGCGAAGAGATTGATCCCGTTGATCACCTGAAAGAGACCGGGAAGGGAAAAGTGCTGGTAGGATTCGTATTGCCCGAGTTCATCTTCTGTTCCCGCAATCTCCTGGTAGGTGGAGGTAATGATGAAATCCGATTTATTCATGGAAAGCATGTCGGCGGTGAACTGAAGGGAAAAGTGGTAGTCAGCCTCCATTGTCTTCCAGTAGAGATCCGAGAAGAGATATTTCGACTTTTCCAGAGCGTGGGCAATGGTGCACTGGATAACGTTTAATTTATCCGAAAGAAGCGTGGCAACGAGGTTTCCATCGGAATAATTACCGATGATCAGGTCCGGTCGTCCCTGAAACTCACTTTGAAGAAGGGGGGCCGCTTCCTCCGCAAATCGTTCAAGATAGGGCCAGACTTTGAACCGGGAGATCCAGGAGGGAAGAGTGGTGCCGTCCTCCGACCGGAAAGGAATTCGTACAATCCAGGCATGATCAGTGTTCGCGACCTTCTCTCTGGGCAGATGGCAGGAAGTTTCTCCCGATTCGGGAATCAGGCGGGTCAGGATAAGGATTTTTGGTTCTACCTCCAATCCCGCCAGTCGGGTTTCCTCCTTGATGTGACGTTCGAGGGCCCGCACCTGATCCAGAATATAGATCACCTGCCCACCCGTATCGGGAAGCCCGAGAACATCTTCCTGGCCGAACCATCCATGCGGGGAAACGATGGCAATCCGGGAGATGAGCGGTGCGGGAACGCGGGAAATAAAAGCCTCCAGGAGGGTGTCGTCCGGTTCATTGATCAGATCCAGCAGAAGCTCCATGGACTCAAGAACCCGCCGGGCGGTGTTTCCCCATCCTGGTTCGTATCCCTGCCGCCTCAGTCGGTCTGACAGATTTTTCCAGGGTGTATCGGGATTCATGGTTTTTAACCAGTCCATTGTGCGGGGGAGAGTGGCATAGAGCTGATCGAAATCTGAAATCACGGAACCGTTGATCAGAAGCTGACGATCCCTGTGCGCGTGGAGTTTGAGAAATTTAAAGAGGTTAACGTTCCATTCCCCCGGATCCTGAAAGAACTTGCTGGACATATACCGGTTCAGGAAACGAATGCCGTTCCCGATATTTTTTGGATCTTTCTGGGAGGGGGCATAGCTGTAAAACGGCATCATGTCGATTCGGAGAGGACCTCCGAACGGACGTTCCGAGGTCAGGGTATCCTTTAGATCCAGGTAGTCCCCTGCCGAAATCTCTTCCATGAACTGACCGTCCGAGCTCAGCCGAAAAAAACGACTGCGCGCTCTGGTTTCACGAAATACGAGCGCAAGGTACTCTTCTCCGGTCACGATCTCCTGAATCCGATTCAGAAAAATCGCAACAGAAGACCGTTTCATGAATTGCGCGCTCTTTCCTTTCTCGTCACAGTACGTCTGAAATCCGAGCAGGATGTCATTTCGAAGGACAATCCGACCCGGTGTTGTGGCCATCCGGGCCAGAAAGGATTTAAGTTCGGGCAGGTCCCTGGGATTTAGATAGGCCGCGATACCATCACTCATAATGTTGAATCCCCTTCTTTGGGATTTTCACCAGACCATAATGCGCAAGGCCTTCAAGGATACCTGCCGTATGGGGATTTTTCGCGAAATAGAGATTTTTCAGACCGCGAAGCCGTTTCATTTCCGGTGCATGGTTACCCACAACGATCCCCTTGAACCCACCCCTCAGCATGGCTTCATCGTTACCGGAATCTCCGCTGGTGATCATATGGGTCAGAGGGATGGCCCATTTTTTTCCAAGGTAACGGACAGCTTTACCTTTTGAGGCTCGGTAGGGAAGGATGTCCAGGAATGAGCCGTGGGAATGAATCAGGGTATATCGAAGGCGGCGTCGGGAGAGGGCGTGATGAACGGCTGCGATATTGTCCCTGGAGAAGTCCATGTAGTAACTGACCTTCAGTTTTCTTTGAGCCGGTTTTTCCTGGAGCTCAAGAAAGGATAGCCCCTCCAGCGCTTCGAGCACGGCCTCTCGGTCCCATCGATGGGAGATGTGGGCCTCCCAGCCGGAGTCGCAGGCAAGATCTTTCCCATAGTTGATTTCGCTTCCCACGGAGGTGATCAGGACATCGGGTTGAGGAATGTGGTGTTCTTGAAGGTGTTTCATGGTGGATTCAAGGGTTCTCCCCGTTGCGATTCCGAACCCCATGCGGGTTCGAAGATCCTGGAGAGCCCGGAGAAAAATTTTCAAATCGGACGGTTTTCCACCTGTGAGTGTGTTGTCGATATCGGTGATCAGGAGGTGGGAAAAATCTCTGAAGCGATCCGCAACGGGCTGGGCCTTGTTCTTCCCTTTTCCGCCTCTCTTTCGGCCTGATTTGCGAAGGAGCCTGATTTCTTTCTCGTACAGCCTGACGTGGGCATCCCATGTGTAGATTTTCCGGGCGTTGACGATACCGTTTTTCGAACAGGTACGCCACTGCTTCTCATCTACGATCAGAGTTCGAATGGCCCTGGAAATATCTTTCGTTGATGTTGCATCCACCAAGATTCCGTTCTTGAGGTTGGAGAGAATATCCTTCGGACCCCCGTCATGGGTGGCCACAACAGGAAGACCGCAGGCGGCCGCTTCGATAATTGTCAGTCCAAAGGGTTCTGTCAGGGCGGGGTTAACAAAGACTCCCTTCTTTTCCGCTGCAATTCGGTAGAGCTCGGGTACCTCCACCTCAAAGTCATGACGTTTGGGGATGGCCATCTTTCCATACAGGTCATATTTGTCCATCAGGAGAAGCATCTCAGTCAGGACATCCCGCTCATTATCCTCCATGGAGGAGATATCTTTTCGAAGTCCGGCAAAGATGGCAATGTTTGCCATGGCCTGAAGCTCTTTATCCTTTCCATAGGCCTCGATCAGTCCTCCGATATTTTTCCTTCGATCCGGCCTGCATAGGGCAAGGATTAACGGTCGGTCCGGGTGGAGAAAGAAACGGTCCAATTCATCCATAAGCGAGGCATGTGCGACTCGATCCAGGTCCGTTCGCGCGGAATCTTCAACATAGGGAAAGAACTTTTCCAGGTTGAAACCGGGGGGAATTACGCAAAATCGGGGAAGCGTTCCTCCCTCATACTGTCCGTACTGCTGTGTGGATTCCTGGCTGGTGCTCGTAATCACAAGATCGACACCGGTGAGGATTTTCTCCTCCATCGCAATGCGGTGGTCAATTCTGAATTTACGAATCATCTCCTCTCTTTTTATGCCTGCGGCAGCAAGCCTCATCTCCTTGGACCGCCCCAGAGAGTGACCCGTAAAGACAAAAGGAACGCCAAAGTAGGAAGAAAGGCGCATGGCAACAATTCCTGCGTCGGCGTAGTGTCCATGGACAATATCGGGTTTCCGGCCTTCTCTTCGAGTGAAACGGACAACCCCGTCCACAAATTCTTCAAGGTGGGGCCAGAGATGTTCCTTGCGAAGATACCGTTTGCCTCCGCACCCGATTCGGACAATCCTGCAGGAATCGGATAGATTTTCAACAGGTTGCGAATAGTCTTCGGATACGGTTCGATCCTGGATGCGGCGGGTAAAGAGATCGACCCGGGTCACGCCTGGAAGACGGCTGACGTGGCGGGCAAGATCGACAACGTAGAGGATCTGGCCTCCGGTGTCGGCATCGCGTCCGAGCTCGAGGTTTTCGCCCCGGATGAGTCCGTGGAGGCTGAACATCTGGATATACAGGGGTTCACTCACAGGATTCCTCCCAGCGGGACATCAGTTCATGATAAATGGAAGGGTCGTGCGGAATGGCTCCCCGAATTCCACATATTCTGGATGCGAATTCCGTCGCCCGGTGCAGTATGTTCTGAAACTTCCAGCGCCTCAGAATTCCAACCGCCAGAACTGCTGTGTAGGCGTCTCCCGCACCGACCGTATCCATTATGGGAACATCCCGTTCCGGGGATATGGAGAAGGTTCTATCGGAAAGAAAAAGATCGCTTCCCTCCGAACCCCGGGTTCTCGCGATCCACGTCAGATCATACCGGGAAAGTGCGAAATAGGGGAAGTCCGATAAGGGTCCCGAGTACCCGGAACATTCTGCAATGATCTTCTCTTCTTCGTCATTCCACTTGACTCCATTGGATGCATGGAGGGAAGCAAGAACATGCTCTTTGGACCACTGTCCCTTTCGGAGGTTGACATCATAGAGAAGAAAGGTTTTAGGAGGGCGGTTCTCCCAGATGAGACGGGTCAGGCCGGCTCCACGCGGTGTCCGCTGGAGCAGGGTTCCGAAGCAGATAAGCCCCGGCCCGTTTTGAACGAGGCGGGAGAGGGTTGGAGTGTATTCCAGATAGTCATAGGCTTGATCGGTGAGGATGTCATAGGAGGGGATGCCTTTATGGTCAACCGTGACCAGGACCTGTCCGGTCGGGTAGTCTGGATCGATCTGAATCCCCTCCTGGGGAAAATTGAGATCCCTGAGGAGGGTGAGAATGTCTTTGCCGTCCGGATCCTGTCCGACTCGGCTGAAGAAGGTGCAGGGAGTCCCAAATGCGCGAATGTGGCAGGCAACATTAAAGGGTGCACCTCCAGGACGTTTTTCATCTCCAAAGTGATCAAAGAGGACTTCCCCGAAGGTAAGCGCTGAAGGTGTTGTCTGGATTTCGGGCTCCACCGGGTAAATCAAATTAAAGTATGACCGTGTACTGTAGAACCTTCTGAAGTTGCTGGCTCAGATGTACAAATTCCTGGTCAGTAAGAATCGTGCCCCGCTGGAAGGTAATCGAGGACTGTTCCAGATCGCCCCCTGCTGAAAATTGAAAGGTGATCTGGTCATCCGCGAGCAAGATCGATTCGACACGATCAAGATGAATAACCTGATTTTTTACCTTGACCCACATGGTTTCCTCCTCATCTTAATAGTAAGACATTATTACTATTATACTCTGAAAAAGAATGGATTTCAAATTACCCTGGAATGTGGATTTACGATACATTGAAGTATTGATAAAGGTTATTATCTATATGAAATATATACGCGATATAATAAGGTGTATTATTACTTATGGATATTTATGTTAATAACAAAAAAGGGAGACCGGAGGTCTCCCTTTGGTTCAGGTGAAGGGGAGTGTTAGCCCTTGATGGAAATCTTCTTTGGCTTTGCCTCTTCGCATTTGGGAAGGCGGAGGGAGAGAACGCCGTCCTTGTAGTTGGCTTCGATTTTTTCCCGTTCCACCGGGCAGGAGAGGGTAAAGGCGCGGGTGAAGGATCCGTAAGAGCGCTCCACGCGATGAAAGGTTTCGCCTTCCTCTTCTTTCTGAAAGTTACGTTCGCCCTTGATGGTGAGGGTGTTGTCATTCAGCTCTACGGCGATATCTTCCTTCTTGACTCCTGGAACTTCCATGGAGACATGGATCGCATCCTTGGATTCCTTGATGTCAACGGGCGGGTAGAACGACAGTTCCCTGGATCCTTCGCGTCCCGAGGTAAACCAGTCGGAGAGGAAGTCATCAAAGAGGCGATCCATTCTGCCTCGAAGGGTTCCCACTTCATTGTACGGCATCCAACGTCTGATGGTCATGGCTATGACCTCCTTTCGTGTATTTTCACCCTTACGATAATATCTGTTGTACAAAATGTCAAGTATGTGATACGTAAACGATAATAAATATGATATATATCATATCAAATATTAGGGTCAGGATAATGTCGAAGGGAGGTGGAAGATTTCCGTGACAAGGAGTTTGACTTTCTGGTACACTTGTTCTGCATGGCGTTCCCCTCACTGCAGGCTCTTATCTCGGGCTTCACGCTCATGACCCTGCTGGTTGGTCTGATAATCGGGCTATTCGGGTATCGATTACTAAAACTGACACTAGGGCTTCTTGGTTTCATCGTTGGAGCCTACCTGCTGGGATACCTGGCTTCAGCCATGCTTCCGGGCCGGCAGGCCTTTGTCATTGTTGCAGCCTTTGTAGGCGGGCTGTTCGGTGCGCTTTTTCTGGTTTTTGTTTACAAAGTCGGCCTCTTTATCCTGGGTCTCCTGGCCGGAGGTGCCATTGGAGCCGTCGTGGCCGCACCATTCCAGGATTCGCAGGCCCTGCTGATCGTGGCGGTTTTTGCCGTCGGTGGTGCTGTCACCGCGATTCTTGTCCAGAAGGTTGTCCTGATTGTGGCTACCTCCGTTGTCGGCTCGTGGCTCGTCATGACATGCATTATTCAATGGCTTGGACTCACGACCGATCCCCTGGGATGGTTTACCCGATCCGATCTGCTTAATGTGCGGAACACCCTTTCATTCCTGACGGTTCTTGCTTGGCTGACCCTGATGGGGGCCTGTGCCGTCTTTCAGTTTCATCGTCGAAGACCTGCTGAACCAAACTGACCGAGACCCGGTCTCTCCATTCCTTTCTATAGGTTAGAAGGCCTGTCTGACAAAATGTCATTTTCCATCATTGTTGATCGGGCGGGATTCGATTTTTTTTCCGCATCGGAGCATCTTGCTTCCATAGTATGGGTTGCCGATATCGTCCGTGGCCTGCATCCAGGACCCCGGGGCCATGGAACAGTAATAGGTCACCACGGCGGTATTTCCAGGAAGTTGGCCATGGAGGCGGATCAGGGCTTTGGAGAGGTCTTTAAAGAGGACTCTGGCATCTTCCAGTCCTGCCCTGGCGATCTTTTCCGAACACGTCCGAATCGATTCCGCGTCCTTGACAACCGATTCATCCCGGGCCTTCTCCTTCAGGTAGCTTTGGGATAGTTGAGACAGCTCCTTCGCCGCATCGGTGACGCCTTTGATGGAATCTCCTGCGAGGCTTTCGCGGATTTTGAAATAGGATGGAAGAAGCTCGTCGGTGATGGTTGAAGCCGCTGCAGCGGACAGGCTGAAACATAAAAGAATGAGCGAAAAAGTGATGAACTTCATGAATTTCTCCTTTGTGTAATTGTTAGATTTTGAACGTAAGGTTCAGTTTCATAGAAGGAAGCGGTTCACGTCATGGGATTCTCCCGTTTCAGGGGAATGGATCTCCAGATGAAATAGATGGCGGGATAGACGATGAGTTCACCGATAAAGGAGGTCAGAATGCCTCCCACCATCGGCGCCGCAATCCGTTTCATGACGTCTGCTCCGGTTCCCGTTGCCCAGAGGATCGGTACAAGGGCGATAAACGTGGTCACCACCGTCATCATCTTGGGGCGGATTCTCTGGACGGCACCGTGGTGGACGGCCTCCGTCAAGTCCCGGTAGGTAGCCATCCGCCCGTCTCTCTTCCAGCGGTCGTAGGCGATGTCGAGATAGAGCAGCATGACGACACCGGTTTCCGCATCCAATCCCGCGAGGGCGATCAGTCCGACCCAAACTGCAATGGACCAGTTATATCCGAGCAGGTACATCAGCCACACGGCACCCACGAGCGAGAAGGGCACAGCCAGAAGAACAATCAGGGTCTTGATCCAGGATTTCGTGGAAAGGTAGAGAATGAGGATAATGAGAAAGAGAGTAATGGGGACAATTACCAGAAGCCGATTTTTGGCCCGCTCCATATATTCATACTGGCCTGACCATTCCAGAGAGTATCCATCCGGAAGGATGACGCTTTTCGAAAGAGTTTCTCTGGCGGACCGAATCCAGCTGCCCACGTCGATTCCCCTGAGATCCACATAGATCCATGCATTGGGTCTTGCGTTCTCCGATTTAATCATCGGGGGACCCTGGTGGATCCGAATGTCGGCCAGGTAGCTCAGGGGGACCTGGGCTCCGGATGGTGCAGAAACGAGAGTTTGACCCAGAGCCTCCAGATTGTCTCGAAAATCCCTGGGGTAACGGACATTGATGGGGTACCTTTCCAGCCCCTCCACCGTCCAGGAAACATTCATGCCCCCAATGGCGGATGAAACGACATCCTGGATGTCCTCCACCACTACACCGTATCGAGCGGCCGCTTCTCGATCAATCTGAATATCGATATAGTTCCCACCCATGACACGTTCTGCGTAAGCGGAGAGGGTTCCCTTCAGGGGCCTTACGACAGCTTCGATTTCCCTGGCAATGCGTTCCAGTTCCCGGAGGTCTGGGCCTGCGACTTTGATTCCGACCGGTGTTTTAATTCCCGTGGAGAGCATATCGATCCGGGTCTTGATGGGCATGGTCCAGGCGTTGGTGAGACCGGGAATCTGGATGGCCCGGTTGAGTTCCTCAATCAGCCTTTCTCTGGTCATTCCCGGACGCCAAGCAGAGGGATCCTTGAGGCGGATCGTCGTTTCAATCATGGAAAGAGGTGCCGGGTCTGTTGCGGTGTCGGCCCGGCCGACCTTTCCCAAAACGGAATCTACCTCCGGGAACGATCGAATGATCTTGTCCGTTTGCTGAAGAAGTTCCTTTGCCTTGGTAATGGAGATCCCGGGAAAGGTCGTGGGCATATAGAGAAGATCCCCTTCCCAGAGGGGGGGCATGAATTCCGATCCGATATGCTGGAAGGGAATCCAGGTGATGGCCATAAGAAGGAGAGCTCCAAGGAGAATCAGCCATCGACGGTGGAGGACGGTTTGAAGGACGGGAGTATAGAGCCTGTGAAGAAGCTTTGAAACGGGGTGCGTGGCTTCGCTGTGAATTTTGCCTCGAACAAACCAGAACATGAGGATGGGAATGATGGTAACGGCCAGAATCGAAGAGGCCGCCATGGCATAGGTTTTCGTAAAAGCAAGGGGACGAAAGAGTCTCCCCTCCTGGGCCTGAAGCGTAAAGACCGGCAGAAACGAGATGGTGATGACGAGGAGCGTAAAGAAGAGGGTCGGACCTACCTCACGGGAGGAGTCCAGGATGATTTCAAAGTGACTCTTCTTTCCGCGCCACTCCTCGTAATGTTTATGTGCATTTTCTACCATGACAATGGAGGCGTCCACCAGAACACCAATGGAAATTGCGATGCCTCCCAGGGACATGATGTTGGCACCCAGGCCCTGGATACGCATGACGATGAAGGCAATCAAAATGGAGACCGGGATTGAGAAGATCGCAACAAGAGAGGATCGGACGTGAAAGAGAAAGAGAATACAGATCAGTGCGACAATGATCGATTCTTCGATCAGGGTGCGGGTGAGGGTTCGAATCGATCGCTGAATCAATGCGGTCCGGTCGTACCCTACGGAAACCGTAACGTCATCGGGCAATCCCTGCTTGAGTTCCTCGAGGCGCTTCTTGACACGCTGTATGGTTTCCATCGTGTCTGCCCCGGAACGGACCACGATGATCCCGCCGACCGTTTCTCCCTCTCCGTTCCATTCGGCGAGGCCCCGTCGAATTTCCGGCCCGATCGTGATGTGGGCGACATCCTTGAGGGTCAGAGGAGTACCTCCGGGTCCCGTGCCCAGGGAGATCGATTCCAGATCGGAGATCTCCTTGATGTAGCCCAGGCCCCGCACCATGAACTCCTTTTCGCTCATTTCGACAAGCCTCCCCCCGACATCCCGGTTGGATCGTTGAATGGCCTGCTTGACGGTTCGAAGAGAAACGGCAAAGGCCCGCAGTTTGACCGGATCGACTTCCACCTGATACTGTCGGATAAACCCTCCCATCGAGGCGACTTCCGATACGCCTTCCAGAGAGATAAGACCGTATTTGAGGTAGTAATCCTGAATCGAGCGGAGTTCGGAAAGATCCCGGACTGGAGAGTTTAATACATACATAAAGGCCCATCCCACACCTGTGGCGTCGGGACCCAGCTGGGGAGAAACACCGGAAGGAAGACGGGATGTCAGTCCGGAAAGATACTCAAGAACACGGGAACGGGCCCAGTACAGGTCGGTACCGTCTTCAAAGATCACATAGACAAAGGAAAAACCAAAGTAGGAATAACCGCGAACCACCCTGGCGTGGGGTACGGAAAGCATGGTTGTCGTGATGGGATAGGTGACCTGATCCTGTACGACCTGGGGACCCTGCCCCGGATAATCGGTATAGATAATGACCTGGACATCGGAAAGGTCGGGTATGGCGTCGAGACGGGTGGTCCGGACAGCCCAGATTCCGCCCAGAACAGCAAGGAGGACGGCAATCACCATCATTGTCTGATTTCGAAGGGACCATTCTATAATTCGACGAAGCATGGCCGCCTCAGGAAAGCGGACCGGAAGATCCGGTGAGCTTCTCAACCATCTTCTTGACCGCCTCTCTCAGGTTGGATTCGGAGTCGATGAGAAACTGGGAAGAGGTGACAATTCTTTCCCCCTCCTTGAGGCCCTGGAGAATCTCGGTGCGGTCTTCGCCTGCCCTGCCGAGTGTTACGGTTCGGGGAGCATAACGACCTTCTCCCAGATCGACAATCACAACATCTTTCTCTCCGGTCCGAAGGACCGACTGGGTTGGAATGGTCAGAACATTGCGGGCTGCAACCGGCTTGAAGGTCACAGTGGCATACATTCCCGATCGAAGATCTCCCGATCGGTTTTGCAATTCCAGAGTGACCGTAAGGGTTCGCGTTTTTTCTTTAACGGCCGGCTCGATGTAGCGGATTCGACCTGTGTGGGTCTTTCCAGGCAGGTAGGGAAGAGAGACATCCGCGGTGCTTCCGATGTCAAGCCACGGAAGTTGTTCCTCGTAGATTTCCACATTCAGCCATAGCGTGGAAAGATCGGCGATATGAAAGAGCTCCATCCCGGGCCGGACTGCCATTCCAGCAAGGCTGTCCATTCGCTTCATGACCAGGCCGGATACTGGAGCGGTAACGGTCAGGGTTCGAAGTATGGACCCCGATTCCTCAATCTCACGGACCTGGTCCTCCTGGATATCCCAGTACCGAAGCCTTTCCCGGGTTGCATCGAGAAGGGATTCTGCACGTCTTCTTGTTTCCTGGGACGCACCGGAAAGTCCCTCGGCATACGCCTTTGCGGAGAGAAGTTCCTGTTGCGTCTGAACAAGGGATGGCGAGTAAATATCAAAGAGAGGGTCACCCTTTTTTACAGACTGGCCCGGGTAGTTGACATACACCCGCTCTACCCAGCCTTCGTACTTGGGTGTCACGGTGGTCATCCTTTCCTGGTCAAAGTCCAGGTAGCCAACCGTGCGGATGGAGTGGGTCAAATCCATTCGCTGAACGGTGTCGGTCCGAACGTTCATGGTTTGCACCACTGCAGGGTCGATGGTCACGGTGGCGCCCGAGGATCCCGTGCGGTCAGCCTCTCCCTCATAGACGGGAACGTAATCCATGCCCATTTCATCTTTTTGCGGCACCGGGGATGTGATGGAAGGGTCCATGGGGTTTCGATAGAAGAGTACTTTCCCGCTGTCTGAATCCTGCGGTTTTGGTACGGAGTCCGGCTTACGGGCCGGAACGAGATCCATCCCGCAAACGGGGCACTCTCCCGGCTCTTCCTGGAGGATGTCCGGGTGCATGGGACAGGTGTACAGGATTTTACTTTCCTGGGAAACGGGCTCGCTCGACACAGCGGCGTGTTGTAAAGGAACGAGATCCATCTGGCATATGGGACAGGTTCCCGGATGGTCCTGAATTACATCGGGATGCATTCCACAGGTCCAGAGCTGTGTTTCTTTCGCATCTTTCTCAAAAGTTACGGAACTGGATCCCCTGAGCCACTCATCGATGGAATGCATGTGAAAGGGATCAAGAAAGAGAATGATCCCGACGATTATGCCGAGAATCAGAAAGGATAGTTTAGTTTTCATGAGGGGGGACTCCTTCAGCCAGCAAGGCCAGGGGGGCTCCAATTACACCTTCGAGCCGGATGAAAGCCCCCGCTATATCGGCCTGTGTTCGTAAAGAGGAAATTCGAACATTCAGAAGAACGCGTTCCGAATCGAGAAGTTCCAGCGCTCCCAGAGTGCCGGATGAATACGCTGCCAGGGTGGAATTCAGAGACTCCTGCGCCTGAAGGGTCAGCACGTCCCGAAAGAGAATCCACTGGTTCCAGAGCAGAGGAAGACGGGAAGAAAGATCGCCGAGGCTTTCATCGATGGAGCGCTCCGTCGATTGCAGGAGGTGCTCGGCCTCAATCTGCCGCTGGGTGGCTTCCTCCAGGGCTGCGGTTCTTCTCTCCCGATGGATGGGAAGATTGATCCCTGCGGTAAGCCCAAGAATGTCCCGACCGTTGTTGCTGGGGTCGGCATCACTCCGGCGTCCCACGGCGGTGTAGGTCAGGCCCGCTGTAATATCGGGGTAAAAGTTGGCTTTCGCCTCCTCCATACGAGCTTCCCAGGCCTGGATCATGGCGTGCCGGGCTGCCAGCTCGGGCCGTCTGAGTACCGCTTCCTCCCTCCATTGTGCGTATTGAACCTGGATTTCAACCGGTTCCGGAAGAGGAGGAACGGAGAGAATCGGGACCTCCTGGGAGCGGTTCATCAGGCCGTTCAGAAGAGCGACGCGTCGAGCACGTTCCTTTTGAATGTCCAGAAGCTTCTGCTCGTCCAGGGTGATCTCGGACTGGATTTTTAGAATTGCCTGTTGCAGTCCCGTCCCCGAAATGTAGCGGGTTCGCGCCAGCTCTTCAAAATGGGAAAGGATCTCCATATCCTGACGGATTAGATCGGCTCTTCCATCCAGGAAAGCAATCTCGGAGAGATGCTCCCGGGCCCGGGTCACAAAGTCCAGTTTTTGGGCTTCCGTGCCGGCCAAAGCTGAAGCGGATTCAAAAAGGGCCGCCTTTTCTCTTAGCTTTAGTTTCCCGAACCATGGGAAGGTCTGGGACAGGGAAGCCATAAGCCGCTGAGGGCCCAGCCTGGTCTCAGGGGACATGATGTAGGTGGTAAGGCCTACCATGGGGTCGGGAAGGGATCGGACCTGGGGTGCCCGTTCCGCCGCCGCCCGTGCGGAAGCCTCCGAAGCCAGGATGTCCGGGTTGGAGCGAATGACTTCGTTCAGCAGGGATCGAATATCTTCATTCGATTCCGCGGAGACAAGATCTTCCGCCGGTGAGAGAACATCCTGGGCAGAGAGAAACGATGTTGCGGTAATAACCACGAGATAAAAGAAACAGATACGATGCAGCATAAAACACACCTCCTTGGGTGAGTAAAAAAACTCGCCTGGCTGGAGGTCTGGTTAAATGAGTAAGGAAGAAACTTTCAGAAAAATAGGGGGGCCGTGTCGGGGAGGGAGAACGTTCTCCCTGGAAACCTGCCGGGAAGGATTCGTTGTTTCATCCATCACGACGGGAAGGACAGCAATGATTTCCGTATTGTCGGATCCCATGGGCCGCAGCGTGACCGCGTGCTCATCATGGGGGTCCGGTGTCTCGGTACAACAGGGGTTGTCCTGGGCCTTATGGTTGCAATGGCACACGCTGCTCCCCGACATCGGGCAGGCATGCCCGACGGGAAACGCCGGTGTCAAAAGGGTGAGGAGACCGGCCAGGATAAAAACCGAAACAACTCTCATATCCTTAGGATAACATATTGCATGACCATCTATTCCACCGGCAAGGTTATCCTGCCTGCCGACGGGTCTCGGAAAGGACTTCTTTTTCTCCCCGTACGGAAATTCGGACGGGTTCCACGGGGATGTCCAGTTCTGCCTGGTTCACGGCCATTTTCACGGCCTGTACGAGTCCGAAACAGCAGGGGACTTCCATGAAAGCCACCTGAATGGACCGGGGTCGGGATTGGCGGGCGATGTCGCGAATCTTTGAAATGTAAGCCTGAATATCGTCCAGCTTGGGACAGCCGACGGCAACAGCCTTGCCTTTCAGGAAATCCCGGTGAAAATTAGGATAGGCGAAGGGTACACAATCGGCGGCGATGACCAGGTCGGCATCCCGAAAGTAAGGGGCGGAAGGGGAGACCAGGTGCAGCTGAACCGGCCACTGCGTCAGCTCGGAGGGAATGTCTTCCGGCTCTTCCCCTGATGACGCCTCCTCTTTCCACGCGATCATTCGGGATCCGGGACATCCGCCTCCATGGTGGAGCTGAACCGTGTTTGATTCCCTGGAATTGTCTACCATTCCATGCTCCCGCATATGGTCCATGTGGGCCTGGAGCATCTCCGGAGCGACTTCCCTGATCCGCTGAACCGTGGCCGAATCATCATAGGGCTCCGCTTCCATTTCCTGAACGGTCATGGCGCCGGTGGGACAGGCTCCTACGCAGGCTCCCAGGCCGTCACAGAAAATCTCCCCGACCAGCCGGGCCTTCTTCCCCGCCGGTGTATCTACGAGCTGAAGGGCCTGCTCCGGACAGGACGGCATGCAGAGACCGCACCCGTCACAGCGGTCTTCATCGATTTGGATCATTTTTCTCATGACTTTCGGCATGACGCTCTCCTTGACATCATTCCCGCCATTGTATATTAGGAATCCTAATATGTCAAGGAGGTAAGATAACGATCAGTCGTCGGAGATATCGGTTCCGTTGGTGGCCCTCACGTCATAGAAGTAGATCGGGGAGGGACTTCGGTCGTCCGTACCTTCGCTGATAACCGTCTGCCAGGAATCGGGTGTCCCACCCATGAAATCCGGGGCTGTACCCCAATAGACGATGTAACCCGTGGCTCCGGCCGCAGTTCCCCAATCCAGGTCTGTAGTATCCACCCCCTTCGTGAGAAAGAGGGATACGCGGACATTGCCGAGGGAAGAGGAGGGAGATGCAGCGGGTGAAGAGGAGTTATGGGGTGTGGGAGAGGTGTCCACGAAGAAGTCATTCACATTGACATCGGTGTCCTGGCCCGAACCTGATGTACCTCCAGGAAGGCGGACCAGGGATTGCCCGGCATCATGAGCCGGTGTAGATGTCGTTTCCGGGCAGTTCCCGGTGCCCCAGGCCACCTTGTCGATGATCGAAGCGTCGGTGGAACAGCTTCCCGAAAGGGCGGAGGTGGAATTCACCAGAAAGAGATTTCCACCTCCCGCACCCATGTAAAATGTCGAATAGGTTAGGTCCGGAGTCACGGAGCCAAGGTAACCCCCGGATCTCGCAAGAAGAAAGTATTCGTGGGAGGGAATCGAAACCGAGGGTAATGCGACCACAGTATAGGTGCTGCCTGTGTCCGATTTGTATTGAATACTCTTTCCGCTGAGGCTGATGGCCGCACCCGTCGGATTGTACAGTTCGACACATTCATCGTCATGATTTGCAGCACCCTGAGTCTGAATCTGACTGATTACCAGGTGGTCCGTGGAAGGACCTACACCATCTGGAGCTGTGACAAACATCCGGTCTTCCGAGATCGTTTCAAGTCCGCAGGCATCGGTGGAGCGGATTCGGTAGTGGTACGGTGTGTCCTGGGTCAGCCCGGAAAGAACCAGAGAGTGGTTTGTGGCTGGACCATCAGATTGGGTGGATCCGTATGTGAGGGTCGTTCCATACTCCACGGTACTGTTCGTGTCTTCGTCGGTCGTGAAGGAGATCGTGGTCTGCACGTTGGATATGGGAGACTCCGTAATTCCGGAATGAGCTGGATAGCTTTCCGAGGTCGTAAAGGTGGATACCGAGCTCCACGTGGGACCATTGCCGGAGGCGTCTGTCGATCCAACCCGGAAGTAATAGAGAGTTCCGGTGTCCAATCCGGTAAGTGGGATGGAATGGCTGGTGACCCGGGTGCCGTCGAACTGGTTACCTGTGGGAGGATCGGAAAGGCCGTACTCAACGATGGAACTGGCATCTTCATCAGTCGTCCAGGTAATAAGAGCCGAGCACTCGGCGGGTGTCGCGGAAACGCTGGAGACCACAGGCGGAGTCGTGTCCGGCTCCGTCACTCCCCCGTCGTAGAAGAGCTCGATATATTCGTTGTTTGAACTGGCACCATCCGTCATTTCGGTGATGACGATCCCCGCACCGCAGGAAGTCGGTGCTCCCGCTCCCGGATCCCCCAGGGTGTCGGTCCGTGTCTGCCATGTCGAGCCGACTTCCGATTCTCCGCAGTTATCGACGCGGTAAACCGAAAGGTTGGCGCCACTGCCCACGGTCGGTCCTTCAATGATCGTCCCGACCTCATCCTCCAGACGATAGGCATAGTTGCTGGAGTTGATGACAAGCTCATCCCCGGAGTTGATATAGACCGTACCGGAAGGAAGCGCTCCCCATTCCGTCTCAAAGCCTGCCCGGGTGTTATTTCGTCCAACGACAACGTAGCCTCCCGACTGGATAAAAGTACCGGCCGGCATAATGGCGACGTACTGGCTGTTGGTTGTATTGATCAACTTCCAGCCGCTGATGTCCAGCTGGGTCGGGGTGTCTGTGGTTGAAAAAGTGAACGGGGAGCTGGTGACGGTGTTTCCGCACACGTCTCGAGTTTCGACCTCGTAGTAATACAGCGTTGATGCCGTGAGGCCGGATAGAGGAACGACGTGATTCGTGATCGATTCCGTTAGAGATTCGGTCGATCCAAGGGCGGGTGTTGTGCCGTACCGCACGGTGGAATCACCTTCCTTGTCCGTCGTCCAGGAGATGGTGACGGACGTATCCGCCAGGTTCGTTTCAAAGGGTCCGACCGTAATCGCTGGCTGAGTCGCGGCCGAGGTTGTGAAGGTCGAGACGGAGCTCCACGCGGGGCCGTTATTCGATGCATCGGTCGATCCGACCCGATAGTAATAGAGAGTTCCCGGGGTCAGGCCGTTAAGGGGTATGGAATGGCTGGTCACCCGGGTACCATCGAACTGGCTGTCCAGAGGAGGATCGGAGAGGCCGTATTCCACGATGGAATTGGCATCTTCATCGGTGGTCCAGGTAATCAGAGCTGAACATTCGGAGGGTGTGACGGAAACGTTGGAAATCACGGGAGGCGTGGTATCCGGCTCTGCCATGCCCCCGTCGTAGAAGAGCTCGATATATTCGTTGATCGAACTGGCGCCGTCGGTCATTTCGGTAATGACAACGCCCGCACCGCAGGTCGTTGGAGCTCCCGCTCCCGGGTCGCCCAGGTTGTCGGTGCGCTCATGCCATGTTGCACCGAGTCCCGGGTCGCCGCAGTTGTCGACCCGGAAGACCGACAGGTTGGCATCACTGCTCACCGTCGGGCCATCGATGATCGTCCCGATGTCATCTTCCAGACGATAGGCATAACTGCTGGAATTGATGACGATTTTGTCGCCGGAGTTGACGTAGACCGTACCGGAAGGAAGTGCACCCCACTCTGTCTCAAAGCCTGCCTGGGAATTGTTACGCCCAACGACGACGTAACCTCCCGACTCGATAAAGGTGCCGGCCGGCATGATGGTGACGTACTGGCTGTTGGTCGTATTGATCAGCTTCCAGCCGCTGATGTCCAGCTGGGGCGGTGTCTCGGCGGTCGTGAAGGTGAACGGGGAGCTGGTGACGGTGTTTCCGCACGCATCCGTCGTTTCGACTTCATAGTAGTAGAGGGTGGAGGATGTCAGACCGGAAAGGGCCATGACGTGGTCGGTGACCGATTCCGCCATGGATTCCGTCGATCCGAGAGCCGGTGACGTTCCGTACCGGACCGTCGAATCGCCGGTCTTGTCCGTAGTCCAGGAGATGGTGACCGACGTGTCTGCCAGGTTCGTTTCGAAGGGCCCGGCGGTGATCGTCGGCTGTGTCGTGGCCGTGGTAGAAAAAGTGGAGTCGTTACTATACGTCGGTCCGTTCCCTGAGGCATCGGAAGAATAGACCTGGTAATGGTAAAGAGTAGAGGGGGAAAGGCCGGTCAGGGTAATGGAATGGCTGGTCCTCAGGCCAACGAGTGTTTCAGTGGATCCGTAGGCATCCGTTTCACCGTAGTCCACACCGGACGTGGCCGATTCATCAGTGGTCCAGGTAATCACTGCGGAACAGTCGGCCGGGTCCGCGGAGGGGCCGGCCGTGATCTGGGGATCGGTCGTATCGGGAACGGCATTGATGAGCCAGTCGCAGGCGTTCAGGTGAATTTCGCGATTGTTGACGCCTCCGGAGGCCTTGTCCCATCCGTCATAGAGAGTATCTCCTGAGTCCCCGGTTCCGTCATCGGCGGGAGAGGAATCTCCGATAGCGGCAACCCGACCAGACCCGTAAGCCGCCGTGGCAAAGGTGACCCGAAAGTTGTCGTGGGCCTGCCCCGTCCTCCACACATGGGCCTTGACCGTCGGGTTGTCTGAAAGATTGATATCCATTGAGGTGGCGCCAAAGAAGCCCAGACCACCCGACCCGTCACCAAAGGGACCGTGAATGATGGGGTCCAGGGGATCGGTGGAAACGTTGTTGTCCGTCGGATCGTCAAACCAGTCCTCGGAGGGGCGGGTGTCGGTTCCATCCACACGGAACCAGATCCCGAAGACGCCGGCGTCTGTGGCCGATGTAGCCCCTGTTAGATCATTGAAAATATGGGGGCTGTCCCATCCGTCGCAATCACGGTCCGAGGTTTCATGGTCGGCCACCATGAAGAGGCCGCCTCCGGCAGCGACAAAATTCAGAAGGGCCGTGATTTCACCGGACGAGAATGGTTTATTGGGTTCCACGATGATGACCAGGTCGTAATTGCTCAGATCCTGGGAATCGGGGGTCCCATAGGTGAAGGACGACCCGTCTGGAAGGGTTTCGACCGAGTGGCCCGCTTTGACGAGCTCGATGCCCCAGGCGGAAATGCCGCCCTTCCAGTACGTTTCCAGAGTGGACCCCGTAACCCCCGACTGGTCGGGCGTCGGATAGCGCTGAGGGTTGGCCTCATTTGTTGTTCCCGTGCAGGGATAGGCATTCATCGTCAGGTTCCAGGCATCGGAATCGATGACCCAGTCGGCATTGGCTGCCATTTCGTGGTGAGAGGCGTCGAAGAGAACGGCTGCGGCGGGAAGAAGGGCCGACATAAGAAAGATTGCGGTGGCAATAAAAAGGACGGGACGGATAACGATTGTCTTCATGGCAAAATCAGTATATCACTCTATGGTTTAGAAATAATCTTTCTATCGACCGTCTGAACCGGGCCATCCCCGTGCTAGAATGCCGAGATGATCCAGTCCCTGATGATCTTCCTGGGAAGTATGGTGGCTGTATGGCTTGCCGGCCGCACCCTGACCCGGACCTGCGATACCCTGGCGGAACGAACCCGAATGGGCAGGGTCTTCGTGGGGTCCATCCTTCTGGCCGGGGCGACATCCCTTCCGGAAGCAGCCGCGTCTGTCTCCGCAGGGACCATGGGGTATGCCGATATCGCTCTTGGCAATGTTTTCGGATCCAATCTCTTTAACATGGCGATCCTGGGTATCTGCGGAATTGTCTGGGGAGGGAAATCCATGCTTCAGGCCGCTTCCCAGAGCCAGGTTCCTGCGGCCGTTCTGGGAATGATCCTCTCCACCCTTGCCTGCCTGGGGCTCCTGGCAGGGGAAACCACAGGCCTTTTCCATGTCGGAGTGTGGACCCTGGCGATCCCGGCCGTCTACCTTCTCTGGATCTACTTACTCAGGGTTCGGGCAAGGGTGGATCTCAAGCTTCCACCCATCGGGGTTGAAACCATGGAGGTCGATTCGAGGGGAACGGGGCGTCTCTGGCTCCTCTTTGCCGCCTCCGCGCTCCTTCTGATTGCGGCGGCTTCCCTTTTGAGCTATTCCGCGAAGACTATTGCGGACCTTTCGGGACTTGGGGAAACTGTCATTGGAACGACCCTTGTAGCTCTGGTTACCTCCGCACCGGAGCTCATCACCTGTCTCGCTGCGATCCGGATCGGATCGGTGGACCTTGCAGTGGGCAATGCCCTGGGTTCCAACATCTTTAACATGAATATTCTATTCTTTGCCGATATTGCTTACCGCCGATCCCCTATTCTGACTGCAGCCTCACCCATTCACAGCAAGACCGCCCTTGTCGGGATCTTTCTCTCCGGACTTGTTGCCCTCGGGATGGTCACGCCGATCCCGGGTCGCATCGGACGTTTCACCGTGGAGTCCATTCTCCTCCTCCTTGCCTACATGGGATTCTCCGCCTATCTCCTTACACAGGTGTGATTTTTTCGGGCCCGAAGTCGATGCTTTATAATAGAGGAATCCCGAAAGAGTCCTGTGACACGGGAGGGCCCTGACTGTGATGCGCACGATGCTGGTTTTTCTTGCCGTACTTCTCCTCCTTGGGAGCGGTTTTCTCCCTGGTGAAGATACCCCTGATCCAGGGGAAGCCGCGCTCAATTCTTCACAGGAACTGCAGGATGATACGATCGTTATGCCCCTCCGGGATTCGAATGGATCCCTGATCTGGGTTCAGAGACGGGATCGAGACCTGGAGAATGTACTCCGCAACCAGGATGATCCCGATCCATGGGGTGAGGCAAGGCTTCGGGCAGCCGTGCGGGCTGCTTTGGACGGGCCCGATTATTACGAGGGAACGGACGGGCTGAGCTCCGCACTTCCGGAGGGAATCATCATAGATGAAATCCGGGTCAGGGGGGATCAGGGCGGGTTCTTCGTCACGCTTCCTGTGCGCACCCTCAATAATCTGACGCCCGATTCGGCCCAGGCCCTATCTGAAATCTTCCTTGGGCTCGATTTCAATGTTCCCTCCATTCGACGCCACGTGCTCATGATCCGTGATCCTGCCGACGGTCTCCATTACCCGCTGGACCACTTCCTGCCCCGCCTTCCTCCCGTACCCCCAAAACCCTCGGAAGAAGAGGTGACCGAAGGGCTCCGGGCCACTGGTCAACCCCCGGCTCCGGGACAGGGACAGCCGGCGGGATATCTTTCGGGAAAGAGCATTTTCCTTAACCCGGGCCACGGATGGTATTACGATAGCGGCTTGGGAAGGTGGGCGACTCAGCGCGGAAACACCAACAACATCGTGGAAGACCTCTCCAACGCGGAGGCGGTGGACACCTACCTGGTCCACTATCTATGGAACGCCGGGGCGGGGGTTTACACCTGCCGGGAACGGGACATGAATGACAACATGGTCATCGTGGACAATGGGGATCCTGGCTACTCCGAAACCGGGTCCTGGACCACGATAACCTCCGCCGATGCCCATGATGGAAATTATAGACAGGCCGGAACCAGTTCGACGGAAACGGCGACCGCCACCTTCACGCCTACGATTCCGGAAGCCGGGGATTACTATGTCTCGATCTGGTATATCGGAGGAAGCAGTAACGCGTCGGATGCACAGATCACGGTCCGCCATACCGGGGGAGAGACTGTTATTACAAGAAACATGGAGGTGGACGGCTACACATTCCGCTACCTGGGCCGGTTTCACTTCAATGCAGGATCAAGCCTGGCCGCAGGATCCGTGGTCGTATCCAACGTGAGTGGTGAATCCTCGAACTTTGTCGTCGCCGACGCCGTCCGGTTCGGAGGGGGAACGGGAGCCGAACAGCCCTTCGGGGAGCCCTTTCCTTCCAACTGGCCGAGATTTGAAGAGGCCGGGCCCTACTTCGCCAACTTTATGGGATGCCCCTCGGCCACGTGCGGGACCAGCACGGTCACGGCCATGCCCCGCTACGTCGCATGGGAAAACGAGGGATGGGAAGATTCCGTTTACATTTCGTGGCATACCAACGCTTTTGCGGGGACTTCCCGGGGCACCTCGTCTTTTGCCTATGCCTCCGGAGGATGGGATGCCGCGTTCAATGGGGTTGCCGGGAGCCTGGAGCTTCGTCACCTTGTCCACACGGAACTCATCAATGACCTCCGGGCAGCCTTCGATCCTCTCTGGGGAGACCGGGGGGAACACACCAACTGGTATGGGGAGATCAATCCCAATTACAACAATGAGACGCCCGGCGTCATCTACGAAATGGCCTTTCACGACAACGCCACAGATGCGCTCTACCTTCAGAACCCGTACTTTCGAATGACCCTGGCCCGGGCGGTCTATCAGGGAATCGCAAAGTACTTTGCCGACCGGGACGGGGATCCCACCTACACACTCCTCCCCGAACCCCCCACGCATTTTAGGGTCCTCAACAGCGGGGGCGGAGAGATCACACTGTCCTGGAACGCCCCTCCCTACGACACGGGAGACGGCCTCTACGGGGACGCGGCGGAGGGCTACCGGGTCTACCGGAGCTTTGACGGCCGGGGATTCGACGACGGGACTGCCGTGACGGGTACGACGTGGACCGACATTACAGTTCCGGAGGGGACGGTAGCCTATTACCGGGTCACGGCAGCCAATGCCGGAGGGGAGTCCTTTCCCACGGAAACCCTGGCGGCACGGGCCTCTACGGGAAGTGTGACCATCCTCGTGGTGACGGCATTCGACCGCATGGACCAGGGTCTCATCGTCGTGACTGACGATCCCTACAGTACCAACGCCCTCCACCGGGGGTACGTCGACATGATGAACTCGTACCGGTACATCATTTCTTACGGTACCTCCATCGATGCCTATGGAAGTCCCTTTGATTCCGTCGCCAACGAAGCCGTGCGGGACGGGCTGGTTTCCCTCTCCTCTTACGGCGTTGTGATCTGGACCTGCGGCGAGGAATCGACAACCGATCACACCTTTGAAAATGCGGAACAGTCTCTCCTTGAATCCTATCTCGATTCGGGAGGCAATCTCTTCGTATCCGGTTCCGAAATCGGGTGGGACCTCGATTACAAGGGAAACGGTCCCACCTTTTACAATACCTACCTCAAGGCCGACTATGCCGGAGACGATGCCGGGACCTACAACGTCGCTCCTGTATCGGGATCCATCTATGACGGAAACGCCGCTTTTTTCTTTGACGACAACACCTTCGGCGAGTACGACGCCAACTATCCCGATCAGCTGACCCCACTGGGAGGAGCTGTGGCCGCTCTTTCCTACAGCGGAGGAAGCGGCGGTACGGCAGGTCTCCAGTATGACGGCGGTTTGAACCGGATTGTTCTCTTCGGATTTCCCTTTGAGACGATCACCTCAGCTTCCGCCCGCAACGAGACGATGGCCGACATCCTGGATTTCTTTGGAACCTCTGTTCCCGATCCATGCGAGGGCGCCATCGAAGTTGACACCTTTCCCTATGTAGATTCCAATACCACGTCGGGGATGCCTTCCCGGATTGATGGTTACAGCTGTCCTCCCTCCACGGGTTCCGAGGCGGGACCGGAGGTGGTCTACCGGCTCACCATCCTTCAGCCGGGGAACCTCACCGTGAGCCTCTCCGACGGCGCGGGTGTTGACATCGATCCTCACCTTCTCGCAGCCTGTTCGCCGACCTCCTGCCTTGCCCGTCATGACACCGGTTTTACCTATGGTGTAACCCCGGGAACCTACTTCCTGGTCTGCGATACCTGGACCCACGACTCCGGAACCCAGTATCCCGGTGCGTACACGTTAAACCTTGCATTTTCGGCTACGCCGGGAGATACGACATCGCCAGCCCCTGTGGGGGACACCCTGGCCTGGGAAGAGAGCGGCACGCAATGGACCTGGACAGCCGTTACCCTCGACCGGAAAGGCTCCACGGAAACCGGAGTGTCCTATCGCGTATACCGTTCCGAGGATCCGGCCCAGGAAGGAGAAATTGTGGCCACACCCGGGACCCATGCCTGGACCGATACCGATGAACCCATTTCCGGTTGCTGGTTCTACCACGTCGAAGCCGTGGATGGTGCCGGGAACCGGGAACTGGCGGTGAGCGTGTACGAGACCATTGTCGACAATCCCGATGCCGTTTTTTCCGGCACATGGACCCTGGGGACCAGTTCGACCGATAAATGGGGTGAAAATTACCGGTACATTGCCACGGGAGGCACTGGAGCCTCGACCGCCGCCTGGTCCTTTCCCGTCCGGGAACGCGGGCTCTACCAGGTGTCCGTTTACTATCCCCAGGGGACCAACCGTTCCACCGAAGCCCGCTTCACGATTCAGCACGCCGGAGGTACGACCCTGGTACCGGTGGATCAGTCGATCAATGGCGGACAGTGGGTTACCCTCCAGACCCGATGGCTCGAGCCGGACGGTTCCTATCCCGTCGTTCTGGATGATGCCGAACCGGGAGGAAAGGTCGTTATCGCCGATGCCGTTCGCTGGATTAAGGAAACCGACCTGTAGCGTCTGCTGAAAGGAGCGCATACCATGTCCTGTCCCGAGTGCGATCACATTCTCTCCCGGCGGACCCTGTCGGGCATCGAGGTCGACTACTGTTCCTTCTGCAAGGGACTGTGGTTTGACCAGGGAGAGCTTCTGGCCCTGGGTGATGCGGTCAATTTTGATATCAGCCAGCTCCCGGCCCAGATTCTTCGAACCGGCCGGGTTCCCCGGAACAAGAAACGGTCCTGTCCCGTCTGTCTCGACCAGGCGATGAAATCCCGGACCTTCAAAACAGCGGACATCGACATCTGTCCGACGTGCCGTGGAATCTGGCTCGATTCGGGAGAGATCCAGGCCATCTTTCGGGCGTATCGGGGGGATTCCGATCGGCCCTGGTTCAACCCATCGGGGGACTGGGTGGATGAAATCGGCGATGCCGTAAAGGGGTTCTATACCCGGCTTTTCTAACGATCCCTACAGGGAGATCTGTCATGGAATCTGAAATCCACGATGCCGGTGTTTCCAACAACACAACCTTGATTATTCTGGCATGGCTTTCCATTCTCCTTGTCTCCGATCTTCCCGACATGGCTGCCTCGCTTTTCGGGCCGGTGCCATCCTGGCTCCTCCCGGGGAAATTGGTCTTTCTGGCTGTTTTTCTTCTGGTTTGCTCCCTTTGGAAGATGGTTCGGCCCCTTCGGCCCTATGCCCTGGTCATGGCGGTATTTTTTGCCATGCTGTCTCTCTCCGACGTAATTCGCACGTCGGCCTGGTGGGCCGGTCTGATTGACGAATCGACCCGTTCGTTCACGCTGGCCTACCTTCGCCCCTATCTCAGGGATATCGGAGTCACCTTTGTGGTTATTCTCGCGCTCTGGATCGTCAAACGGCGGAGAACGGATTTTTTCTTCGTGAAGGGGAATCTATCCGCGCCCATCGAACCGGTTCGATGGCTGGGGATCCGCTCCGGGGAGTCGTGGAAGACCTTCGGCTGGATCTTCGGGCTGGTCGCGGCGGCGGCAGTGGCCTTTCCCACGGTTTTTTCCCTGAAGCCAACCGTAACGGAAATGGGAAGGATTGTGCCCCTCCTTCCTGCGGTGATTCTCTTTGCCGCGATCAACGCCTTTGCCGAGGAAACGTACTTTCGGGCGACCCTCTTTTCCATGCTTCCCGGGGTTATCGGCAGGGGGCATACTCACCTGATCAACATCCTCTTTTTCGGCCTTGCTCACTGGCTCTACGGTTCTCCCCCGGGGCTGGTCGGGTTCCTCATGACGGGTTTCCTGGCCTGGATTATGGGGAAGGCCATGGTGGAGACCCGGGGATTTTTCTGGCCCTGGTTCATCCACTTCCTTCCCGATGTCGTGGTATTCCTGTCTTATGCCCTTCTCTGGGTGAGGGGGTAATAGAATGATTCTGTTCTCAAACGAAAACTCTTATTTCTGGCGGGTGTAGGTCAGCTCCATCGTTCGGACTTCCTTGCCGTCGGGCATCACCATGTACATCTCCATGACGAACTTGTCTCTGTTGATGTGGGTGTAGACGTTCTTGACCTTCATCTTGGTTCCGGTGGTGTAGTCATCCCATACACCGGTTTCAGTGCAGACCTTGTTTTCCGGATCGCAGGTCCCCTCGGTGAAGTAAAAGCCCGTGCTCCAGGTGTCTAGCCAGAGGCTGACATACTTTTTGTTATACCGGTCGTACCCTGAAAGCCCGTACCCCTGGAAGGGCATTCCCATGGCATCGCCCTCGTAGTCGTACTGAATGTAGCGGCCTCCCAGGATGGCCCGCTGAACCGACTTCCCCTTCGATTCCATCGGGGGAGCTGCGGGATCCATCCAGTATTTGGAGGCCACATCCCATGTCCCGACACCCTCAAGGAGAAGCTTGTGCTCCGGTCCCGGCGTGCCGTACTGCTCCATCAGGGCCATCATCGCCTGCATCTGGGGATCGACGGCGGGTGCTTCCGCTTCCTGGGCCAGAACGAGTCCGGCCACGCCAAGGATCAACAGTCCCATAAGAATAAGAGTCCACAATCTCATACAATCCTCCTGGTTCATTCGTAATACTGATTGTAGCACTGAGGTTGTCTCCAATGGAGGATTTTGTACTGGCTCTACCCCTCCGGGACCGTGATTTTGCCTGTGAGGGCGGAGTAGGCGGCGGTTAAGGGGCTGGCGAGGTAGGTTTCCCCGTCGCCCTGCTTGCCGCGGAAGTTCCGGTTTGTCGTGGAGACGGCAACCTCTCCCTTTCCCGTCATGCCGATCTGGCCTGCGGCGCATCCGCCGCAGCCCGGGTTGGAGACGATCGCCCCGGCGTCGTAGAGGGCCTCCAGGGCACCCGACTTGAGAAGGCTCCCGAAGGCTTCCTTGGTGGTGGGGACCACCTTGACCATGATGCCATCGGCCACCTTCTTCCCCTTCAGGACCCGGGCGACCTCTTCGATGTCCGAGACCCTTCCGTTGGTGCAGGATCCGATAAAGACCGAGTGGATCCGTGTACCGGCCACATCCCTGACGGGCACGACATCGGCCGGGGAGCCGGGCCGGGCGATGAGAGGTTCCAGGTTGTTCAGATCGATCGTGAGCTCCTCGATATAGGAAGCGTCGGGGTCGGGTGTGATGTCGGGAAAGTCGGTCCTGCCGGTTCGGGCCTTCACGTATTCGAGAGCTTCCCCTCCGGGCAGGCAGAACCCGATGATGCCGCCCATCTCGGTGACCTGGCTGCAGAGGGTGATCCTTCCGTCCAGGGAGAGCTCGTCGATGGCGGGCCCGAGAAACTCGACGGCACGGTTCAGGGCGCCCCGTGTTCCCAGTCGTTCCATGACCTTAAGCGTCAGGTCCCTGGCTGTACAGGGATCGGAGTATGAACCGGTGAAGGTGACCTTCATCGAGGGTGGTACCTCGAACCAGGTCTTTCCTGTTTTGAAGGCAAAGGCGATGTCCGTATCGCCCATCCCCTGGCCGAAAACGCCCACAGCACCCAGGATGTTGAAGTGGGAATCGGTTCCGACGGCCGTGTCCCCAGGTCCGACGAGACCTTCGTCCAGGAGGACGTGGGTTCCAACCCCGGCATCCACATCAAAGACCCGGATTCCCTGCTCTTCGGCGAAAGTTCGGCATGTCATCTGGTTGTTGGCGTAGGGAATTGTATTGGCCGGCGCGTTGCAATCGAAGGTGAAGTAGGTCTTCGCCACATCGGCTACCGGATCGGATCCGTAATTCTTCCGGTAATTCTTTACGACATTGGCGCCGGCGAAATCTCGCGCGGTACGAACGTCGATATCCAGCCAGATGATGGCACCCGGCTTTACCGGGTCACTGGAATGTCGAGAAAAGATCTTTTCGATGATTGTGAAGGCCATGTTATTTCTCCGGGAAGAAGGATGCGAGGGTCTCTTTGGACGGAGGGGGGGTCAGGTAGGAGACGATGACCAGCGCCAGGAAGGATACGGCAAAGGCCGGGTAGATCATGGGAATGCCGTAGGGGTCGCCGCCGGGGCAGAGATCGGGACGGACCGCAGTGAAGATCTTGAGGCCGAGGGTGACGATGATTCCCAGAGACATCGAGACGATACCCGCTGTCTTTGTCGCTCGCTTCCAGGCCAGGGCGGCGATCAGGGCTGGCGTGATGGCCACGCCGTAGATCGTGTAGGCGAAGTAGCTCATGGAAAGGACTGACGTGAGGCGGGTTGCCAGGAAGAAGGCTACGACCCCCAGGAGAACCACGAATACCTTCTGGAGTGCGACCATTGATCCCTGGCTGGCGTCCTTGTTGATAAAGCGCTGGTAAACGTCGCGCATGATGTTGGTTGTGGGGGAGAGAAGGTAGTTCATTCCCGTGGAGATGACAACGGCGCAGGCGGCGCCCAGGAGAAGGATTCCAATGGGCAGGGGAACCAGCTCCCGTGCGGCCATGAGGACCAGCTTTCCTCCCTCCTTGGGGATCGTGAGGTCGAGACGATCCTGGAATTTGCTGTAGGCGAAAACGGCAATGATCACGACAACCGTTTCGACGAAGATCGTTCCAATGACCCAGAGGAGGACAGCCTGCTTCGCATCCTTGGGGGTCCTGGCCGAATAGAACTTCTGGTACATCGACTGGATGCCCAGGAGGAGGAGGAGCGTGCTCAGGAAGTACCCTCCCGCTTTGAGGATCGGGTGGGCTCCAAACGTTTCGTTCACGATCTGAAAGTGACCGGCGGGAAGGACCTGCATGGCGCCGGAAAGACCGCCGGCCGCCGCGTAGACGAAGGGGACCGAGGTGATGCAGGCCAGGAGAATAATGATGCCGTTGGGCAGGTCGGTATAGGCCACGGCTACCATACCCGCCAGGGCGGTGAAGAGGATGACGAAGGCGGCCGTGATCAGGGTTCCCGTGGAATCGGAGATGGCTCCGTCCGTGATGACGTTAAGGATAAATCCACCCGCCACGAACTGGTAGGATACGATGGCTGTGAAGGAGATAATCAGGGCGATGGCCCCGAGGATGCGGGCTACAGGACCGTACCGGACTTCCAGGATGTCACCGATGGTGTACTGGCCGAAGGTGCGGATTTTCCCGGCCAGAAAGTAGATGAGGATAATTCCGACCCAGGCGCCCGCGGCGAGCCAGAGGCTCGTGAATCCGGCCTGGGCGGCGTACTCCGCTCCGGCGATGAAGGTTCCCGAGCCGATCCACGTGCAGATCAACGTAAAGACCATGACCCGAAGCGGCAGGGACCGGCCCGCAACCATCATGTCATCCTGCGTCTTCACCTTGCGGGCGCGGAGAAAATTAAAGACCGTCAGGACAGCCAGGTAAGCAACCAGGAGCCAGAGGTAGATCGTCACGAAACCTCCCTATCAATCAGCGGTAATGTAGTGGATTGTAGCACAGAGCCGGGCCGGACTCTTGCGATTTGTATCGATCCGGAAGCTCAGGGACAGGCGTTGAGGGATGCCGCTATGTGTGTGTCCCGGGAGACCGGCTGACCCGCACAGCCGCAGTCGTAGGATCCTTCTGTCGGGGCCGCCGCCCGGACCAGGTAATACCATCCCTCCCCGGCAAGGGGCATATTCGAATCGGATGTCGCGGGAGACGATCCATCATTCACAAGACAGTCAAGGAGGCTTCCGGTGAAGTCCCCGTTTCCCGCCCGAAGAAGCATCAGGTCTCCCTTGACGACATCGTAGGCCGTCGCGGAGGGAACCGCGTCCCAGGTGAGAGTTCCATCGGATGCAAGGGTCAGGAAGGCAACAACGGAGGGTGAGATCGGCCGCTCCAGGGCGCCGATGTCAAGGCGGCAGTCGAAGGGGCGGGGCAGAGGGTCGCCGGGATCGGGAACCGAATGACCGGGGGGGTGGGTACGGGGCACGGGAAGGGGCTCGGGGAAGGGGAAATCGGGATGGGTGGGCAGATCCGCTTCCGCATGGTCCAGAAGGGGACTTCCCGGCGCAGGGAGGAGGTCGTTGGCCGGAAGATCCGAAAAGCCGGGATCGGAGCCGGTTAGAGTTCCCGTCCATCCGGAAGGAATATTGGTCGATCCCGTGGTGACCCAGTTGTCCGTGCCCACCATCTGCTCCCCGTCTGTCCATTCCGCTTCCACGGTCCGTGTGACGTTCACGGCTCCGCCTCCCGCCCGGAAGAGGACATTACCATGCATTTCGATGCTCTGAATCCCGTCGAAGATGCGGAAGACGACGCCGGACCCGGGAATGATCGTGTTATTCACGAACCGGTACCGGCCGTTGCTCTGACCCGTTCCGTCACCCCCCGGCCGGATCACCGCAAAGTCGTTCCGTTTGACCAGGACATTCCCCACGACGTCGGAATCCTCCCGGACCAGGCCTTCGCTCCATTCGTCCGGCGCACCTCCCGGGTCGGGCCCGATCAGCTCCAGCTCGTGATAGTAGGCACCTTCAATCCAGTTGTAATAGATTTCGTTGCGCTCGGCCCGGCTCTTGACGTTGTTTCCCCCGTTGCCGTCGTGGATGTAGCAGTGAACCATCCGGAAGACGCTCCCCGGGTGGTGGACTTCATCGGTGGCCATGTAAATCTGGTGCTGGCTCCCGTCGTTCCCGCAGTGGTAGACCTCCACTCTTTCCAGAGTGGCCGAACCCGAGCCCTGGTCGGCTCCCAGAATTCCATGGGCCGGGCAATCGTGGACGAGGGTGTCCCGGACGGTGAGGTCGTCGGCCTGGTGAAAGATGCCGCGGAAGGACCCTGCCGTAATCTCGAAGTTCTCCAGGATGTAGTGGTTGGCGCCATCGTCGGGAACATTTGGGTTCGGAGTGGAAAAGGTGATCGTATTGGTTCCTCCGGAGAGGATCGGCCGGTTTCCATTGATGGAAATCCCCCTGATGGTAATGGGAGACCCGGGCAGGCCGGGCCGCTCGAAGATGACTCCTCCGGGGTAAGTGTGGTCCCCGTCTACCTCCACGACATCCCCCGGGTTGACCAGATCCACGACTTCCTGGAGACTGGCATAGGTCTTTCCCGGTCCCACCTGGAGCGTCGCGGCATCTAAGGTGAGCGGTAGAATCGTGCTGACAAGAATGAGTACAGGAAGCGAAAATCTGAATCTCGAAGGGGTACGTAGAAAGCTGGTCACGATCATCCCGGAATCAGTGTACCGCCAGGTCATGACTGCCTTCCCGTTCCATCTGGGGATTCCAGCTGACAATAAAGGAAAAATACGATTCGAGAAGTATGAGGGAATTGGCCATCTAATCCTTCTCGAACGGCCGTTCATGGGACCGGCGGAGGACATACACAGCATCAATACTGAATAAATAGAATTTGCCGTCAATAGGATAGTAGACCATGGGTCCATTCACGGGGGTATCTAAACCGATTATTTTTCTCCATTTATAATCATTGTAAATCATCGTACTTTCCCAGGTCACGATCCCGATTAATCCTCTTATCTCAGGATTATATTGAATGCCTGCACCTGATTGTGGATCAACACCATTAGGATAGGGAGCTTCAATTTGCCGCAAGGAAACCCCACCCCATTCCCATACTTCGATTACGTGACCGAAGTTTGTTGTACCAACATATACGGTGCTCCCCGTTTCAGGATTGAAAGCCACGCTTGCATTACTGTCAAGGACCATGGCTTGAGGAAACGTGTAGAATCTACTCCCATCGAATTCGATGATTTTATTATCTCCCCAAAGAAATGATACGGCTCTCTTTCGAACCGTATCATAAGCGGTCAGGGGCGATCCTCCCGTTTTATAAATTTTCCAGCATAAGGATTCGTCCCTCTTTAATATGGACAAACCTACATTGATATTGCCTGGATCACCACAAATTTGAAATAAGGTTAACTCCTGCAGATTCTCATCAAAAACCAATCCCTGAGGCCTCATCCAGCATTTAAGAGATGATGGATAGGTTGTTTTACATACGTACTCAAAGGTTTTTCCATCAAACGTCCACGTGTCATAGGTGGTTAAGGCATCATCGCCTTCCCCGGAGGCATTGAGGATGACGATTTTTTGCTGGGTAGGATCATAGGCTGCATTTTTCAAATAGTAGGTATAGGGGACTTCAATATCCAGCTTCTCCCACTTCCATCCGGAAAAGAGGGTGCAGGGGAGCAGGAGCAGAATGAAGGCGAATAACTTATTCATGGTTTCTCGAACGGCCGTTCATGGGACCGGCGGAGGACGAAAACTCCGTCGAGGTAGGTGATGAAGTACATCTCTCCATTTGGAGGGTAATAGATGACAAGGTTACCCCATGGTGTGTTTCCCTGGATCAGCGGTTCCCATTTCTTGTTTTTGTATAGCAGTGCCCCCTTCATTCCATAGGGTGACACAGACCCTCCCAGAGCCGGATGATATGCAATGCTGTAGGGTGAATACGAACTGACATCATATCCAGCAGGGGGGGAAGGATTAACTGCAATTAAATTAATCCCATCCCATTCATACAGAATTACAGAAGGTTTAGTATCCCAACCAAAATATATTAATTTTTGGGTAGTCTCATCAAAGGTAATATAACCTTGGTCTCCAAAGGTATATGGAAAGCCAGAGAAAGTATAAATGGAGGTGCCATCATATTCATAAATCTCATTATAATTCAATGAAAAAAAGACGGCTCGTTTTCTAATTGGATCAAAACCGGCATCATAAGACAAGCCTTGACTAAAAGTCTTCCAACAATAGTAACTGTCCTCTTGTAATAAATAAAAATTCAGATAGGACGAATACGGATTACTGCATAATTGGCAAGATACCAATTTTTGCAGATTCGTATCCCAGAAAAGTGAACTAGTTGAATAAAGAAAACAGGAAGAAACACTGTCTGGATATCTTGTGCAAACCTTTTCAAAAGATTGGCCGTCAAAGAGATACGTGTCATAGACATCACTGCTCTGAGCATCATCATTGAGGTTTAGGATGACGATTTTTTGACGGACTGGATCGTATGCGGCAGCAGTTGTGGAAGGATGAAAAGGGACCTCGATATTTACCTTCTCCCACTTCCATCCGGCCGTGAGTGAAGCGGCGTAAAACAGGATACAGAGAATCGGTACTTTTTTCATCGTAGCGGCTCGCTGGATTCCATTATACTGTCAACGATCCGATGATGCATTTCCTTGAGATGCGGATTGCGGATTCAGGTCATTTCAGCCTTTGCTGCGAGATAGTGACCGGACCTGTATCAGGAACCGCCCCGGCGGAACATCTTTTTCCGGAGAACGTCTCGGAAGGGAAGCTGGCGGACAAGGCGGTAGAGCCAGGTGGGATAGATGGTTACTTCGCCCTGGTGCTTGAAGCACTCGGCGCACCGGGGAAGGTAGGAGAAGTCGTGGTTGAGGAAAGCGTCGTGGATCGACTTCAGGACCGGGCTCTTCGCGATTTCGACGATCGATTCCTCCCGGGCATTCCCGATGATCTGGTGGCCCTCGTAGTCGTAACAGCAGTGGGTGACCGTTCCGTCAGCCAGGACGACGAACCAGTTGAAGGGGCCGCCCTGGAAGCATCCGGCGTATACACCGTGAAGCTCCGTGGCGTCTGTCGTGTCCAGGGCTTCGCAGGTCTTTTCGATGACACGGGCGTTAGGGTAGTCCTTCAGGTTGAAAAGCCGCTCGAAATCCTTCACCGATTCCTTCAAGGTGATCCGGGTGATCATTCGCTGAATCTGAATGTCGATGGGCTTTCCCCGGGCAAGTTCGAGGAAACGGCGCGTGTTTTCCACGACAACATCGAACTTGCCTCCGATCCGGATCTTTGGGTAGATCTCCGGATTAACCGTGTCGAGGCAGATTCGGATATGCTCCAGGGGGGTCGTGAGGATCTTTTCCGAGACGGATTCCTTCAGGAGGCCGCCGTGGGTGGAGAGGGTTACCTCGGGAAAGAGGTTCAGGGCCTCGATGATGTGGGGATAGATCAGGGGTTCCCCCATCTCGTGAAGCCAGCGCACCTTCACGCCCATTTCCCGGATTTCGCGGTGCAGTTTATGAAGAAGGTCCAGGTCCATGTGGACGAAGCCCCGCTTCATCGTCTTCAGGGGACACATGGCGCACCGCAGGTTGCAGTAGGAGGTGACTTCGAGAGCGATCCGCGCGCGGGTCAGGTCGATGGAGGGCTGATCCATTGTTTTATCTCTCATCAAACGGCCGTCCGGCTTCCCGTATTCCTGGGTCTCAGTCCTCCACCGCCATTTCCACCATGACTTTAGCCAGTTCTGCAAGTTCTCCCGCCGCAACGTTAACGGCCGTGACGGTTCCTTCCACCGGAGCTGTGACCGGGTGTTCCATCTTCATCGATTCGATGATGATGAGGGGTTGTCCCTGAGTCACCGTGTCGCCCGGCTGAACCAGGACCTTCACGACGTTTCCGGGCATCGGGGGCCGGATCTTCCCGTCGAAGGAGGCGGCTGCGGCATCTTCTCCTCCGGAGCTGATCGAGCGCTGAAGGTGAATCGCGTGGCCGTCGATGTGGAGATAGGTATGGTCCTTAACCGTTACCTGGGCCGCCCGGATTGTCCGTCCGTTAAGCGTAACCAGGGGGCCGGATATGGCGGCTTCCAGGGTGTCTTCTCCCCGGCGGACGGTGATCCGGTTTTCCCGGGACTCGACATCCACTTCCCAGATATCCTGACCGACGTGAAATCGTTCTCGTTTCATGATCGCTCCCCCAGTCGGAATCGGCCCAGAGTCTGCCAGGGTGTCGGCGGCGGACCCGAAGCACGCGATGAGGTGCCGCTTCCGTTTGCCGGTGCACCCTGACCCTCCACCGCCAGCCCGCAGGCCAGAAGAAGGAGTTCTTCCGGGATCTCGTTTTTCCACCCGTTCATGTGGTCGCCCACAAAGTGGGTGTCGTAGTGGCCCGAGCGGAAGACCTCGTGGGCCAGGACGTCCCGAAGATAGGGGATGATCGTGGGAGTTCCCAGGACGACGTACTCCTTGAGGGCGAGGTCCATCCGGTCGATGGCGTCATCCCGGGTCTCGGCCCAGGTCACAACCTTGGAGAGGATGGGATCGTAGACAGCGGGCACGGTGAAGCCGCTTCGGATTCCCGAATCGACGCGGATCCCCGGACCCGAGGGCTCACGGACGAGATGGAGGGTCCCGGGAGCCGGGAGAAAGTTGGCTTCCGGGTTTTCGGCGTAGACCCGGCATTCGATGCTGTGTCCCTGCTGACGGAGATCTTCCTGTTTCAGGGTCAGCTTCTCCCCGCGGGCGATCCGGATCTGCCATTTCACCAGGTCGACTCCCGTCACCATTTCGGTGACCGGGTGCTCCACCTGGATTCTTGTGTTCATTTCGAGGAAGTAGAATTCCCCTTTGGAGAAGAGAAATTCCACCGTCCCCGCGTTGACGTAGCCGGCTTCCCGGGCCAGGGCCACGGCGGCCTCCGTCATCCGGGTCCGCAGCTCCGGGGTGAGGGCCATAGAGGGTGTCTCTTCGATGATTTTCTGGTGGCGGCGCTGGACCGAGCACTCCCTCTCGAAGAGATGGAGCACGGTGCCGTGGCTGTCGGCCAGAACCTGGACCTCGATGTGACGCGGCTCTTCGAGGTACTTTTCGAGATAGACCGTGGAGGAACCGAAGGCGGAGGAAGACTCCCGAATACTTGTTTCCAGGGCCTCCTGGAGGTCATCGGGCTTTCGGACGATATGCATGCCTTTACCCCCGCCGCCGTGAGCCGCCTTAATGAGAACGGGAAAACCGATGTCCCCTGCGATCCTGCGTGCATGCTCCAGGTCGACGGGACCGTCACTTCCCGGCGTGATGGGAACACCGGCCCGTTTGGCCAGGGCCCGGGCCTCGAGCTTGTCCCCCATCAGGCGGATGGCTTCGGCGGGAGGCCCGATGAAGACGAGGCCCGCGTCCCGGACCTTTCCTGAAAAGGCCGGGTTTTCCGCCAGGAAACCGTACCCGGGGTGGATGGCGTCGGCTCCGCAGGAGCGGGCGGCTTCGATGATCCGGTCCATATCCAGATAGCTCTGCAGAGGCGGGGGGGGGCCGATGAGACATGATTCGTCTGCCTCCAGAACGTGCAGGCTCCCGGTATCGGCTTCACTGTACACGGCCACCGATGTCAGGCCCAGCTCCTTGATGGCCCGAATGATCCGGACGGCGATTTCGCCCCGGTTGGCTACCAGAATTTTCTTTATTTCACCCATCGCGGATTCCTCCGTTCAAAAAAAGCGGTAATTCCTTCCTGACCATCCTTTCCGGCCCTCAGGTCAGCGATCAGGGCAGATGTGAATCGGCGTTCTTCTTCCCGGGAGGGGAAGGGCAAATGGTCCAGCAGTTCTTTAATGGCCTTCTGAGCTTCCGGGCTCCCCTTGAGAAGGTGGAGGACCGTCTTATCCACAGCTATATCAAGCTCCTCCGGACCGACAACCTCGGTGACGAGCCCGTGATCCCGCGCTTCGATCGCTGAAAATCTCCGGCCGGTCAGAAAGACTTCGCGGAGAAAGGCGGGGTCCAGCTTCCGGGCGACAAAGGGAGAAATGACGGCCGGAGCGAGACCGAGACGGACCTCGGTGAATGCAAAGCTTGCTTCCGAGGAAGCAATCACGATGTCGCAGGCGGCGATCAGGCCGAGAGCGCCGCCGAAGGCCGGTCCCTGCACCCGGCACACGGTTGGGACCGGAAGGCGGAAGAGACCATCCATGCAGTCGTAGAGATGACCGGCATCCGCCAGATTTTCCTCTTTTCCAAAACCCGCCATGGCCTTCATCCACTTCAGATCGGCACCGGAACAGAAGGTGTCACCCGCAGTCCGCAGGATCATGGCGCGAAGGTCTGAATCGGAGGCAAGGATTTTCCAGGTTTCGAGAAACTCTCCGATCACCTCGTCGTTGAAGGCATTTCGGACCTCCCGGCGATCGAGGGTTACCTCGGCAACCCCTTCCATTGTATGTGCATGGATTGACTTCATTCTTCGAAGGTTACGGCCTTTGAGGGGGGATGTCAAGATTCCTGTAATTGGACAGCGAGGAATCCATGCATTACTCTATAAGGTGAGGAGGGTCCATGTATCGAATCGTTCTTTATCTGGCCTGTTCAGCATCTATCTACGCCGCATCGATTACCGTTCCCGTGAGCCATTTTCTGGAACAGGGAACTCCCGCCGCCCGGACCCTTCCCGGCGCCCCCGCCATTCCGGAAATCCGGGGGACCGTTGTTCTACCTCCCGGATCCGATCTGTCCAGCCTGAGCGTGAGTCTCCTCTCCCCCGTCATTGAAGCGGCGGTGGAGGCTGAATTCACGACAGCCGGTCCGATCCTGGTTCCGGGTCATCCCGAACGGGCCATCTGGAAACCGAAGGAGGCGGCAGACCCATCAAATTCCCCTGTATGGTTTCGCATTGATTCGACCGGATACCTTGGCCCCCTTCCCATTGTCTCCCTGCGAATCTACCCCTATCAGGCTTCAGGAAATACCGTTTCACGCCTGGTAGGCGGGACCCTGGTCTTTTCCTGTAAATCCGGAAAGACCATGGCGGGCCCTCTTCCCCCTCACGCGGGGATAGTCCTGGAACACGCGGTAAACGGGATCGAAGCCAGGCGGTGGTTTCCCGCGCGGAGCGAGGGGAGCCATCTTTTGATCCTCACAACCAACCGGGTCTTTGAAGGGACCCGACAGCTTCCGACCTATATTCTGGCCCTCCGGGCCAGCGGATGGGTCGTGACCCCGGTAGGGGTCGAATCCTTTGCAGGCGATCGGGAAGGCCAGGCCCGCGCCGCGGCCATCCGGGAGTATATCCGTGCCAGGGTGGTTGAGGGTGTGACCCATGTCCTGCTGATCGGGGATCCCAACCCCCTGACGGGAGACCTTCCCATGCGGTATGCCTACCCCCTCCCCGAGGACCCTTCCCATGCCGTTCCCACTGACCTTTACTATGCCGATCTTTCCGGGAACTGGGATCTCGACGGAGACGGGTACGAGGGAACGTACGGGCTGGACACCTTTGCCGGAGGTGTCGATCTCTATCCGGAAGTGATCGTGGGCCGGATTCCGGTCTACCGCTCCCAGGTCGAGCAGCTTGACGGATACCTCCGCAGAATTCTGTACTTTCGAAGTCACATCCAGGGAACCGACCGGACCTTCCTCCTTCCCGATTCGATCCCCTTCCTTCCCAACGAAATGGGACTGGGCGAGCCCATGACCGATGGAGCGGAGCTGGGGGAAGAGTTTTCCCGGGACGTCCTGGATCCCGTGGGTACCCCCTACTGGAAGATGTACGAAAAGGGTGGAATTGCCCCGAGTCCATATGAGTGTGACTTTCCGATCACGGAGGCCAACGTGGTGGCTGCATGGAAGATGGGAGCTTCCGGCGTTCTCTACTACGGCCACGGCGGGCAAGATATCGTCGTCCGAACCCTCTGGGACCACGACGATGGCGACGGCCGTCCCGAAGCTGATCAGGGAGAAATTGCCCAGCACGCCTTCTTTGCCTCCGGGAATTCATGGGACATCAACCCCACGATGCCCTCCTTCGTCTTCGGTGTGGCCTGCAACAACGGTACGCCGGAAAACGAGAATAACCTCGCCGCCTCCATGCTGCGCACGGGCGCCATCGGTACCTTCGGGGCCACGCGCTGGGCTGCGGTCATCGGGTGGGAAACCGACTTCGTGGAACACTGCACCGCCCCCGGGATCGGCTTCCGTACAATGAAAAACCTTGTTTTGGAAGGAATGGATGCCGGTACCGCTCTGTTGATGGCCAAGTCCGATCCTGCGGCCGATCGAAGCCACAGTTACTGGTGGGCCAACCTCTATGATTACAACCTCTACGGGGATCCGACGGTCACCTTTTACGGCGGAGACCTGTCCCAGTCCTTTCCCGAACCCGGGATCTACTGGAGCCGGGTGGAGCCGGAAGTCGTGCCCCCCTGCGGCGGCGAAATCCATCTGACCCTGCGAGGATCCTCATCGAACCAGACCCTCTCCTTCGGGAATCCGGTTTCAGAAGCAAGGGCCTTTCCCCCGGCGAACATTTCTCTCCAGACTGTGACGGAAACCCGGGACAATCAGTACCATGCCTCGATCAATGCCGATCTATCCTCAAATCTGCCGGGAACGATTCTTCTTCCCGTGACCCTTGGTTCCACGACGATCGATCTTCCAATTCAAATCGCATCCGCCAGCGTATCCGATCCGGCCGGTGATTTCGGTGGAGCTCCCGAAATGGGGTCTGCCGACATCGTGCAGATTTCCCTCGGGGAGGCGGGAACCGAGGTCCTGCTGGATCTCGATGTGGCCTCTCCGCTTTTACCCGTGAGCTTCTTCCAGGGGGAGGATTTCTACGCGGCCGTTTGGTGGCTGGACACCCTGGGAGACGGTCAGATCGACATGAGCGTCCGGTATTACATGTATCAGGGAACGGAGTGGGCCATCCTGACCACAGAACCGTACAACGACTCCATAATTGAGGTTCCCTTCATCCGAAAGACCTCCGGTGTCACGGTCCGGGTTCCCACGATTGATTTCCTGAGCCGGGGAGACAGCCTCTGCGCACAGGGATCCGCCTATGCGATCACCTTTAATTACGGAGATAACTACGAAGAGCTGGGTTCGTGGGCCTGTCTGTGCCTGGGCGATTCTCCCCCTCCCAAGGCGGACCGGATGGCGGGAGGCCGGATTGTGTCAGATTAAACGATTGCTCTAGGGAATAAAAGAGCCGCATTTGTTTCTTATTCGAACGAGATAAAAATACGGGTCTTCATCCCCTGCTTCAATCGTAGCCGACGTTGTCGTAACAGGTAAATTCAGCTGCAGTATGTCTGCCGAAGAAAAATCGGACGGGCTCAGACTTCCCAGAATATCAATAAATGTCGAGGCAGGTTCAGAACCCCATGTTGTTGAATCTGGCACGGTCCAGACAAAATTATCTTCTGTAGATTTATCGATTTTAAAATTAGAGATATCTTCAGAAGGAAGATACCAGGCATGGATATTAAAGGGGGCACAATCGGATTCGTCAGGAACGCTGTCATTGTCATCATCCGGATCGCAGAGATCACCCAAACCGTCCAGGTCATTATCCTCCTGGCCCGGATTGGCGATCTCGGGACAGTTATCCTTATGATCTGCAATTAGATCCGAATCCGCATCCCAGATATAAGCCCACAGCTCCACGCCGGTATCGGGTTTATATGCACTGAAAAGGAACCTGTTCCCAATCGGTGTGATCCATTCACCATCCGACGAACATCCACCCTCACAAATGTCACCAAGCCTCACCGTGTTTTCCGCTGATCCATCACTTCTCCGCAATTCTCCGTCATAAAGGGGATCTTGGGCTGAAAAATAGAGAGTACCGTTAACATTTGCCAGGCTGAATGGATAGGAGTTACTGCTTCCCGGATTGATGTCGGCGACCAGGTCCGTTCCTTCAGGTGTGCCGTCTGATTTCCATAGCTCTATACCGTAGAGACCGGTTCCAGCCTGAAAGTAAAGGACATCGTTCACGCAGGTCAGATGACGTGGCCATTTTGCGAGCGGATCACCCTCAAAAAAGTTCTTGAGAATGATCGTTCCTTCATCCGTCCCGTCACTCTTGAACAGAATGCCTCCGTAGCTGCCGTTGTATCCCGCAAAATATAGGATCCCATTGCAGCCTGTAAGCTCTTCGAGATAGGATTCTCCAATTCCGGGATTGATATCCTTCACCATGGTCGTTCCATCCGGTGTCCCGTCGCTTTTCCAGAGTTCATAGCCATGAATCCCATCATTGGCATAAAAGTAAATATATCCAGAAACTACGACCGGATCGTCTGGAAAGTTAGGAAAGGCACCTGCGGTTCCTGGATAAATATCCTTGAGCAGATAGGTTCCTGCTTCGGTTCCATCGCTCCTCCACATCTCCCATCCGGAATCCGGATGGACCGCTAAAAAATAGAGGATTCCATTCAGTGCAGCCATATATGCAGGTTGACTGCCATAGAGTTCATCGGAAATATCCTTCACCATGATCGTACTCTCTGGCGTTCCATTACTTTTCCAGAGCTCATTTCCATGCGTATCGTCGGCCGCACTAAAATAAACCGTATCACCGATCCCGACAAAATAGTCCGGCTTGGAGCCACTGGAGCCCGGGTTGATATCCTTTACCTGAACCGTCCCCTCTTCGGTTCCATCAGATTTCCAGAGCTCTGAGCCATGAATTCCGTCATCCGCGGAACAATAGAGAAAACCACCAACTGGAGGAACGCAGGTCACAGAAGACGAAGCGCTTCCGAAAGCAATGTCTTTGACAATCATTGTTCCTTCGGATGTACCGTCGCTTTTCCAGAGCTCTTCCCCGTGGGTGGTGTCATTGGCGGAGAAATAGACTGTGCTTTCCATCGTGACAAAGTCACGGGGCCGGGAAGGCGTGGTACCGGAATTAATATTTTTCACAAGTACAGTTCCTGGCACTGTCCCGTCACTCTTCCAGAGTTCCGATCCATATAAACCATCATCCCCCTGAAAAAAGAGAATCCCATCGACTGAAGTGAGATAGGCTGGAGGATAGACAGTATCTCCAGGATTTAAGTCTATGAAAAGGTAGGTTCCAGCTTCCGTTCCGTCGCTTCTCCAGATTTCCTTGTTATGAACTCCGTCATTGGCCTGAAAGTAGAGAGTCCCGTTCAGATCGGTAAGGTACGAGGGGGTTGATGAGGTTCCATCCGGATATATATCCTTCACCATAAAGGTTCCGGGAGCGGTGCCATCGGAAACCCAGAGCTCTTTTCCATGAATGCTGTCGCTGTCTACAAAGTACAACTTTCCATTTGATACCGTAAGATTTGTTGGTGAAGCAGGTATCATCGTACCCGGATCGATATCCACTACCATCCAGGTCCCCGTTTCGGTTCCATCGCTTCTCCAGAGCTCACGGCCATAAAATCCATCATCTGCTGTAAACATGATGATTCCATTCAAATCCGTGAAATATGCAGGACCGGAACTTCCCCCGAAGATATTGATTTCCTTTACGAGCACCGTACCGGCATCGGTTCCATCACTTTTCCAGAATTCGTAGTCTGTCGAGCTGGTAAATCCAGCGCTGAAGTAAAGGGTTCCATTGATTGCCGTGAGGTTTCTAGGATCTGAACTGCTGGAGCCCGGCAGGATATCTTTAACCATGAAAGTTCCAACGATTGTGCCGTCACTCCGCCACAGTTCGGTTCCTGCGATTCCATCTGTTGCGGAGAAGTAGAGGATATTATTCATTATCGCAAAATAGCCCGTCACGGAGGATGCGGATCCCGGGTTGATATCCAGAAAGAGGGAGGTTCCTTCCGGTGTGCCGTCACTGGTCCAGAGTTCCACGCCGTGGATTCCGTCCGTGGCAGTAAAGAATAGGGTTCCGTTATAGTTGATCAATTTGTTTATTTTCACTGCCTTCGTTGGACCGAAATCCAGGAGCTGCACAGTTCCGTCCGGGGTCCCGTCGCTTTTCCAGAGTTCATCGCCATCCGCTCTGAAATATAGAGTTCCATTTACGTCGGTCAATAGAGCAATGCTTGAAGAATCGAGGCCGGGTTCGACGTCCTTTACGAATAACGTTCCTTCGGAAGTTCCATCACTTTTCCAGAGCTCTCTTCCATAATCAGGTGTAAAGGCAGAAAAATAGACGATTCCATTGACCTCTGTAATGTCTCGCGGTTCGGAGTTCACCTGTCCAAATTGTGTGTTGATATCCTTCACAAGATAGGGATTATCCGTTTCGCTGAATCCCGGTTCGTTGTCGATGTAAGGATATTGATTATTGTCTGAGTATCCTGATGCTGAATAAAGAACATCGCTGTAATCGCCGGCAAGCAGTGCAACACGAAGTCCTGACAGTCCAAACTGCATGATGAATGAAACCAAAAGAATAAACCGCACCTTTTCCAACCCGGTGAATTTGATGGAATGTAGCATGGTTTGTCTCCCATAGAGCCTGAATAAAACCGAGTTATTGTACTACAATTTTCGACCCGTAATAAGAGCAGACAAGAAAGCTAAACCTTCAGCTTGAAGGATTGTGATCATTCATATTTCGGGAATCGCGCTGATTCCCTGAGAAGGCCTTTCCAGAACGAATCAGAAGGGTTCGAAGCGGGATTCGGCCCAGTAGCTTTCCCGGAGATACCCCATCTGGCGGGAGAGGGCCTCGAGGTGGGTTTTTTCCCAGTCAGCCAGTTTGGTGAAAAAGGCGCGGAAGGTGGAATTATCGGTCTTTCCTGCCAGGTCGGTGTAGAAACTGATCGCACCCTGTTCCAGAGTCATGGCGATGGAGAGAGCGGAAATTTCGAAGTGCTTGTCCTGAATGCGTTGTTTAAACTCCGGCGAAAAGATGGGGCTGAAATTGTCTACATCCACGGAGGCCTTTCCTTCCAGGGGCGGGATGTTGGGCAGGGAGCCCTGCTGGGTGTATTCCTTCAGAATCTCGTCCAGGGCCTTGTGATGAAGGAGCTCATCATTGGCCAGGCCCTGAAAGACCTCCTTTGCCTTCGGGTCTTCCGTGCGCAGGGCGGCATTGGCGTAATGGTTATATCCGTCGCGCTCGGATTGCATGGCGAGTCGGAGCATGTGGGCGATATCGGTCATTGGAGTTCCTCCTTGTCCGGAATTGTCTCGTTCAGCGACTGAGGTTTCATTGTACTTGAGGTGCTCACCCGCCGCAAGTCGGGCACGGTTCCGTCTACGATTCAGAGAGAAGCTCTTCCACGATGCGGACAGCGTCCCGGACAAGTTTCGTACAGAGAGTTTCATGGAGATTGCGGCGGTCGGCCTCCTCCCGGCCTTCGGGTGTAAGAAGAGAGCATCCCAGCAGGTTTTTACACTCCAGGGTTCCATGCAGGGCGCGAAACCGCTCGGCAAGGGACTGGACCCGTGAATAGGTGATCTCTTTTGCTTCAATATCTTCCTGTATAGAAGGTCCCCCCTGAATGCCCAGTGCCATAAGGGCTCCGGTCACAGCTCCACAGGTCTCTCCCATTCGCCCCATTCCACCGCCAAAGGCCGACGCGATTTTCATCACAACCGCGGGGTCGATCTCCTCAGGATCCGTAAAGACGGAAAAGACAGCCTGCGCGCAGGAAAACCCTTCATTGAATCTCATCACTGCCTGCTCTTCTCGGGACATCAGCACACCTCCAGGGGAATTCATGGGCGGACAAAACGCACGGCGTCGGCAATAACGACCTTGCCTGACGGAGCGTCATCGGACACCGAAATGGAAACGGATTCGGGGTTCAGGATCCAGGAGCCCAGGTAGACCCACTGGCTCCCGTTCTGGCTCTGATCGACGAGTACGGTTTCGGGACCGTCGGCGGTCACTACGGTATATGGAGCCACAGTCGTCCGGTTGGTACCGGATCGATACCATACATAGATGTCGTAGAGGTCCCTCTCCCAGAGAATGGGAATCCATCGGGCATAATCGGCGCCGGTGCCACCCGTGGACTGCCAGGCGTAGTCCCCGTCGTACCCTTCCGAATGGTAGGAAAGGCTCCAGGTTCCGGTAAAGTTGGCCTGATCCTCATCCATGATGACCTCAGTCGGTAATTCGGGTACGGCCCGGAGACCGTCAGCCACGATGAAGGAGACGGCCGGACAGTCCAGGTCGGAGAGAGTCACCTCACTTGCAGGGGAGGAAAGATCATACGCTCCCACGGGCACCCAGAGACCTCCGTTCGAGGTCAGGTCCACAGAGGCAAGAACGGGACCTCCCGATGTCTGGATCAAGTAGGGAACCGCATTGCATTGATCCGCCGAAGCCGGGTGCCATAGGTAGAGGGTGTAGGGTCCGTCGCAGATGTTTGAAAGGCGATATCGAGCCGTTACGTCACCCGCTCCGGCAGAAGTAATTCGATGGCAGGCAGAGCCGTAAACATCGGGCTGAGTCGAACTTTCGGACCACGTCCCGGTATACACGGCATCAGGGTCATCCAGGGTCTGCTCCGGGCATAGGTAGGCCCGGTTTCCGGAATTGTCCACGGGGCTGGCCCGGTAATAGTAGGAAATTCCATCCGTGAGAACATCGTCGTCATAGCTTGTGGCCAGTCCCACATCGTAAGGGGCAAGACCGCTCGGGCCCGTTCCGCGCCAGATGTCGGAATGGTCGATCACCTCCGGATGATCCAGGACATCCTCCGTAACGGGATCCCAGGACAGGTGAACCTTTCCTCCCGTCTTGTCGGCCCGGAGCGATTGAACCGTTCTCGGGCGGATCGAGTCTCCGGGCGTGAAGGTGACGGAGAGATCGTACGAGCCTGCGGACGGTCCATCGACGACCAGCAGGTAAGTCCCGGCGGGCAGGCCGGAAAGCGTCAGAGAGCTGTCAGCCCACCCCTGGCACGTGTAAGGATCGCAGGTTTGAAGAAGGTAAAGATCCAATGGATCCGATGGGGTAAGGGTCGCCTGGAGGGTTCCCATGGATGAAAGGGTGAATTCGTAAACCCGCTCGGGTCCTGACAGGTCCCGGGTCGAGGCGCAGTTGACCGTGTCCAGGAACTGATCACCCCCTGAGGTGGATCCGGAACGCGTCGCGGGTAAGGGATCGAAAATGTAGGGATCGTCACAGGTTCCCGCGACGGGAGGAACTACGGACAGCACGCCGGTGTCGGTCCGGGAAATCAAGGCCAGGTCGTCCCCGGTAATCGCACCGTTCTCATCGGTGTCGAGCCAGAGGGAGGTGATGAGATCGTAGGAGCCTTCCGGCGTTCCCGCCGGGACGGCAAAGGGACGGCTGGTGGACTGGAGCCCCGGAACGAGGGAAACGGCCGTATCTCCGGGAGGATCGCTGATGTACCCGGTGGACGGGGAATAGATGCTGGCCCCGATCAGGATCCAGTCATGGGAGAGATCGGCCAGGTTGTCGGCCGAGGCCTGGATCGTGAAGGAGCTTCCCGCTTCCACTTCCGAGGGATTTGGGGCGGCCGAAGGAAGTTCGAAGGGGGCGGTCATCTGCGCAGTACGGTATCCCGTGCCGGAGCCGCTGGCGTTGTAATAGTGGTTGGTGATCCAGTTGAAGAGACGGCCGCCGGTGAGAGCCCAGCGCTGGGTTCCCCATTGACACATCCCCCGTCCGTGCCCGAAACAGCCGTGGCCCGCGCAGAGGGAGTCGGAGAGGCAGGGCCAGGATGTCGAAGGGCTTCCCGCATAGCCGTCTCCGCAGGATAAGTCGCCGTTGGAGCAGTTCAGACCGTCATTCGGGTCATCCCATGCGTTGTTTTCTGCAGAGTATTCCGACCGGAACGTCAACCCGCCCCGCTGGAGGAGGATCCCGGCCGTTCTGGCTCCCGCCGTATTGGTGGATGTGGCGGTATCGGTATCGTAGACCTGACAGCAGGTGGTGCTGCAGATGTCATAGGTTCCGGAAATCGGATGCTCCACGTAGTAGGCACCATAGGAGCGGTAAGCCACGGCACCCGATCGGAGGGAGTGCTGGGACCAGGAGGAGATCCACTCGTCGTTGAGGCCCCGCTGAACGTAGGTTTCCATGGAGACGACATCGACGGAGGCGCAGGAGGTACAGGAGCATGAAGTCCCCACCCGGATCGTGGAGGGCGGATCCTTGGAAATGAGCAGGGGAGCCATGCCGGAACTTCGGGATACCGGTGTGTACAACGGAAAAGCAGGCTGTCTTTGTATTTTCTCAGGTGAGGGCGGAATCTGACCCTCTTCCTGGTCCTGAAGAGGCGCCAGAAATTTATGGTCCAGGATATCTGCGGAGTACGGTCCTACAGGATGGAGATCCAGGAGAAACCGGGTGGTTCCGGCTGCAGGAAGGAAGGTTCGCTCCAGTGATGCGTACCCTTCAAGCCGGACACGCAGGGTAAGGGTCGGGAAAGCTCGATCTGATTCAAGAGTTTCCGCCGGGACATAGAGTGAAAAGATTCCTTCCGGACCGGTCTGCATGGAGATCCCGTACTCTTCCACCTCGACTGTGGCCCCGGAGAGCGCCTTCAGGGTCCTGTCATCCATGACCCGGCCGCAGAGGAAGGCCTGGTCGTCAACACCGGTTTCGATTTCCGGAAAGTAAGTACGATAGGGTTCGACCGGGTCCAGCCAGAAGGTCACGGGAAGATCTTCTTCCTTTTCACAAAGGAATTCGGCTCCGAGACTCTTATATCCGACCGATTCGATTCGAAGGGTGAAAGGGGAATGTTCCGGTTCCACCTGCAAAATGCCCGTATCCGTTTCGTACTCCTGCAATCCATTCACAAGCACACGGGCCGGAAGGCCTTCTCCCGTATGGGCGTCACGGATCTTCAGATCCATTCCCCCGATGAGGATTGAGGGAAGAAGAGAGAAGAGAATCGACCCGAAAAGAAGAAACCATCTCATCTCTCTCATTATAGACAATCTTCAGGGATAGAGTTCAACGGTCAATCGATAGACGAACCGCGTGCTACAATGGGGCTCGATGATCAATCCGACGAGCATGATTCTCGCCACTCACATGGCCCAGGCCCTGGAATCGATCATCATCGCTCTGGTCCTTGCGGGACTCTATCGAACCTACAATCGAAACTTCCTTCTCCAGTGGTCCAGAAGCTGGTGGGCCGTTTCCATCTACCTCTTTGGAAGCTGTGCGGGTCTCCTCTACTATCAGATGCAGGTTTCCATTGAGTCGCAGGGTCGCCTGGCCATCAGCGCCATCTCTCTTGCCGCGGCCTACCTCCATGTAGCGTGGCTGCTTTTCGGAATGCGGGAGATTGCAAGCGGAACGGTTGTTCCCCGGCCCCGGATGATCCGGGTCCTTGTGATCTTCTCCCTTGCGGGTATTGCCTCCACCTTCATCTTTCCCTTCGATCCTTCCATGGAGTTTGTCCGTTTCTTCGTCCGGGTCGGCGTGCGGTCCCTCGTGGCGGGCATTGCCTTCGTTGTGTCAGGTGTCGTCATGTGGCGTCAGAGGGTCCAATCGGCCAGGATCGGCTACCTTTTCATCAGCGGATCCTTCGTTGTTTACGGCATGGAGCAGTTTCTCTACTTCGTTACCACCCTGGGGCAGCTTGCGGGACAACCCTATCCCCGCTATGCCCTTTACCTTGGATATGTCGATTTTCTTCTCTATATGTTCATGGGAATCAGCATGGTTCTCTGGTTTCTGGAAGAAGCACAGGCCAGGGTCGTCGACGCGACCGAAAAGATTCAGCACATGGCCTACCATGATCCTCTGACCGGTCTCCCCAACCGACACCTTTACGTGGACCGTCTCTCCCAGGCCCTGGCTCATGCCTTCCGGGAGCGCGAAAAGGTGGCCGTTCTCTACCTCGACCTGGACCGGTTCAAGACCATTAACAATACCCTCGGATACGCATTCGGGGATGAGCTCCTGCGCTCTGCGGCCGAACGTCTGAAGCAATGCATTCGGGATGGGGATACCGTTGCCAAGTTCGGGGGTGACGAATTCGGTCTGATCGTGACCGGTCTTCATGAAACCTCCGCCGTCGATACCGTGACGCAAAAGATTCTGGCGTCTCTCCGTCAGCCCTACCACCTCCAGAACCGGGAAGTCTACATCACCACCAGCATCGGCGTGAGCCTCTTTAACGATCACGGGTACTATCCCGACGATCTCCTGGATGGCGCACACAGCGCGGTCTTTGAAGCCAAGAAAAGGGGACGGGATCGTGCCGTGCTCTACGATCCGGTCATGCGGGTGGAGGACTCGGAGCACCTGTCGATGGAGGGTGACCTTCGGAAGGCGATGGCTTCGGACCAGATCGTTCTCCATTATCAGCCCCTTCTGGACTTGAAAACTGGAAAGATCCGCGGATTGGAAGCCCTGGTACGCTGGGAGCATCCCACCATGGGGCTTCTCTACCCGGCCGAGTTTCTCTCCCTGGCGGAAACAATCGGGATCGGGGATGAACTCAACCTCCGGGTTCTTCGAAAAGCCGTACAACAGGTAAAGGAATGGCATAACAGGGGGATGAAGGACCTCTTTATCGCAATCAACCTTGTGGCCCGACTCTTTCAGCACCCCAGCCTTGTGGAGGAGGTTCGCTCTCTTCTGGGAAAGGCCGGGATCCCTCCGGAAAATCTTCACCTGGAGGTCACCGAGACGGTGGCCATTCAAAACCCGGATGCAAGCCGTGAGGTACTGAACAGTCTGCACGACCTGGGTGTCAATATCTCCATCGACGATTTTGGTACGGGGTATTCAGCCCTGAGCTATTTGCGCAACTTCCCCATTGATACCCTGAAGATCGATCAATCCTTTATCCAGAGCATGCCCTTTGATACCGTGGCTGTTTCGATCCTGGAGGCGATCATCGCGATGGCCCACAGCATGGATCTGGTGGTTGTGGCGGAGGGAGTGGAAACGGAAGCCCAGAAAAGCCTTCTGGCAAAGAAGGATTGCGATCTCATGCAGGGCTTTCTCTTTTCACGGGCAGTTCCGCCTCAGGAATGTGACCTTCTGCTGGAGGAGCACTACGCGCCTGTAGTTCCTGGAAAACAGGCCGGAAACAAAAAAAGAGCCGTCTCGGATCAGACGTTCTAACGGTTCACCATGTGGATGGCCTGGTTCAGGGCCGCTTCCACCGATTCCAGAAGACCTTCGGACAGGGTTGGGTGGGGGTGGATCGTTCCGGCCAGATCATCCAGGAATGCTCCCATTTCAATGGCAAGAGCCGCCTCGGAAACCAGTTCAGATGCACTGGATCCCACGATCACAACTCCAAGGATCGCCTTGGTTTCCGCTTCAGCGATCGTCTTGACAAACCCTTCGGGCTGGTTGAGGGTCAGTGCCCTGCCGGAAGCCCGGAAGGGAAAGGTGCCGGTCACAATGTTGAGACCCTTTGCCCTCGCCTCTTTCTCGGTCAGTCCCGCCCAGGCGATTTCCGGGTCGGTGTATACGACTGCGGGAATTACGACGTTATCAAAGGCACTCGGCTCCCCGGCAATCACTTCCGCAGCGACTTTGGCTTCGCGGTAGGCCTTGTGGGCAAGGAGGGGACCCCCGATGACATCTCCGATGGCATAGATGCCAGGTGACGAACTCTCCATTCTATCGCTGACAGTAATGAACCCCTTTTCATCCGTATTTACACCAATGGTTTCGAGGTTTAGATCCTTTGAATTCGGGTTTCTCCCGATACTGACGAGAATGGTGTCGGCTTCCAGGACAACTTCCTTTCCGTCGGGATCCACGATGAATACCCGGGAAGGATCTCCCTTTTCAAAGCGATCCGCCCTGTGGCCCAGGTAGAGATCCATTCCCAGAGCCTCAAGGCGTTTTCCAATGGAAGCAACCACGTCGTCATCCTGCTGGGGAAGAAGGTCGGGGAGAAATTCCACGACGGAAACCTCGGCACCGAACTTCTTGTACACCATGCCAAGTTCCAGGCCGACATAGCCCGCTCCAATGATCACCAGGCGTCGGGGAACTTCCTTCAGGGAGAGAGCCTCTTTCGATCCGATCACCGTTTCCCCGTCCAGGGGAAAGTTTTTCAGCGGCATCGGTGAGCTTCCCGTTGCAATGACGGCTTCTTCAAAATCGATGGAGACGGTTCCCGATGAGGTTTCAACCGAGAGGGAACGATCCGAGGCGAAAGAGGCCTTTCCGTGGATGATCTCCACCCCGTTCCGTTCGCATAGCATCTTTACACCCCCGGTGAGCCTGGAAACGATGGAATCTTTCCAGGCGATGAGACGGGGCATGGATACTTCCACACCTCCGATATCCACACCCATTTCATGGGCCTGGGTTGCATCGAGGGTGAGATCAGCGACATGGATGAGGGCCTTGGAGGGGATACAGCCTTCGTTCAGGCAGATTCCCCCAAGGGATGGTTCCTGTTCGATCAGTATAACGTCCTTTTTCAGCTGGGCAAGCCGGATTGCGGCCACGTACCCGCCGGGTCCGCCTCCGATTACCGCCACCTGACATCCGCGGGAAATCGAGCCGACAACCATTAGAGCCTCACCATCAGCATTCCGGGGTGGGAAAGAAGCGATACGAAATCGGTCATGAACCGTGCCGCTTCGGCTCCATCGATAATCCTGTGGTCAAAGGATACACTGGTGTGCATCATCTTTCGAATCACGATTTCTCCTTTTCGGACAACCGGACGCTCCTGGATCGTGTGAAGGCCCACGATGGCAAGCTCAGGCTGGTGAATGATGGGGGTCGCAAAGAGGCCTCCGATCGGTCCGATGTTGGTGAGGGTAAAGGTACCGCCCTGGATCTCGTTGAGGGAAAGCCTCCGTTCCCGGGCTCTGAGGGCCAGGGACTGCACCTCTTCCGCGAGCTGGAGAAGATTTTTCGATTCAGCATTTTTCACCACGGGAACGATCAGCCCTTCGGGCGTGTCCACAGCCATTCCAATGTTGAAATACTTTTTCAGAACGATCTCACCGGCTTCTTCGTCGAAGGACGCATTGAGAAGAGGGTGCTTCCGGAGTGCGGCCACAGCCGCCTTGATGAAGAAGGGCATGAGCGTCATACGCACGCCGCCGAGCTCTTCCTGCCTCGCCTTGATGTCCCCGTAAATTTCCAGCAGGCTTGTGACGTCGGCTTCATCAACATGGGTCACATGGGCACTGGTGTGCCTGGATACGGTCATCGCGGAGGCGATGACCTTGCGCAGGTGGCTCAACGGCACCCGTTCAACCTCCCCTTCCTCGGTCGAGCTGGTCGTTCCAGAAAACCGGGGACTATCTGACTGCGTACGGGTCTGAGAAGCTCCTTCGCCGGTGGAAGCCGGGAGAGGGGCCATGAGGTGGGGACGGGCCGCCGCCTGCTCCACGTCTTCATCAGTGATGCGGCCGCCCTTTCCGCTTCCCTGGATGCGGGACAGATCCACGCCCAGCTTTCTGGCCAGGGCCCGCGTGTGGGGGGTCGCAAGGGGACGGAAATCGGCAGAGGGAGATGAATGGAATTGAGGTTTCGTCTGGAGAGGGGGACTGGAAGCCTTTTTGTCTTCCAATTTTTCGCTTGAAGGTTCGGGTCTGGTTTCGGGTTTCGAAGGTTCCGGGGACTTTGATGGGGCTGTCGATTCCTTCACGGTTTCCCCCGGTTCTCCCACGGTAAGGATGACGTCTCCCACATGGATGATGTCCCCGGCGGACGCATGAATCTTCAGGACCGTTCCCGATACGGGCGAAGGAAGGTCGACAACGGCCTTGTCCGTTTCCACCTTCATGATGTTCTGGTCCTCTTCCACCTTGTTCCCTTCCTGGATCAGCCACTCGAGGATCTTACCCTCGTGAATGCCTTCCCCGACATCGGGAAATTTGAATTCAAAAGCCATAGATGCCCCCTTACTATTAAAATTCGAGTGTCTTCCTCACGGCCGCAATCACGCGGTCCTTGTGGGGAAGGTAATGGTCTTCAAGCTGGGCCAGGGGGAAGACGGAATCAAACCCGGCCACCCGTTCCACCGGCGCCAGAAGCTGGAGTAGAAGGTGTTCGTTGATCAGGGCCGTGATTTCCGCACCCAGTCCCAGCGTTTTGGGTGCTTCATGAACAACAACCGCCCGGCCTGTCCTGGCTACGCTGTTCAACACCGTGTCCCGATCCAACGGATGAAGGGTACGCAGGTCGATGATTTCGGAGGATATGCCATCCTTCTCCAGCCACTGAGCGGCTTCGAGGCATACGCGAACCATGGCGCCGTAGGCCACAAGGGTCACATCGGTTCCTTCGCGAAGGACATGGGCCTTACCCAGGGGAACAGTGAAGGGCTCGACAGGGATCTCTTCCCGGAAGGCCCGGTAAATCCGCTTGGGTTCCATAAAGATGACCGGGTCGTTGTCCCGGATGGCGGAGATCAACAGGCCCTTGGCGTCGTGGGGGTTGGACGGCACGACCACCTTCAGCCCGGGTGTGTGAATCAGGAGGGATTCGTAACTTTCCGAGTGGTGTTCCGGAGGCCGGATTCCCCCTCCGTACGGCATGCGGATCACCATGGGAACTGTAAAGCGGCCCCGGGAACGTGTTCGCATTCGTGCGGCATGGGCAAAGATCTGGTTGAGGGCCGGGTAGATAAAGCCCATGAACTGAATTTCGGGAACGGGTCGAAACCCGGCAACGGCCAGCCCGATGGATGTACCGATAATTCCGCTTTCCGCCAGAGGCGTGTCCATGACCCGGTCCGGGCCGAATTCTTCCAGAAGGCCCTCCGTGGCGCGGAAGACGCCTCCGTCTACTCCGACATCCTCACCCAGGATCAGGACCGAGGGGTCACGGCGCATCTCGTCGGCGAGGGCACGGGTAATGGCCTGGATCAGGGTAACTTTCTCAGTCTGCTGAGAGGGCACAGCCTTCAGCTGTGCGGCGGGATTCTGGGCAGCGGCGGTCATCGGTTCACCTCCTCGGCAAGAGCCTGTCTCTGCTCGGCGAGGTTCAGAGGCAGGGATTCATACATATAATCCAGCATGTCCGTAGGATCGGCCTTCGGTAGTGCTTCCAGGGCGGCCACGTCTTCATCGACGCGTTTAGAAACCTCCCCGGCAAGGGCCTCTTCCTTCTGATCGTCCCACATTGACTCCCGATCCAGAAAGCGGCGGAGACGGACAATGGGATCGGATTCCTTCCACTTCGCGACCTCCTCCGCCTTTCGGTACCGGCTGGCATCGTCGGCCGTGGTGTGATCTCCGAAACGATACATCAGGGCTTCGATCAGCGTGGCTCCTTCTCCGGCCCGGGCACGTTCCAGGGCCTCCTTTGAGACGGCATAGGAGGCAAAGACGTCCTGACCGTCAAACTGGACCCCGGGAATGTTGTATCCATGGGCCTTCTGCGCGACGGACGTCGCGGCCGTCTGCTTGTGAAAGGGGACCGAGATCGCCCACTGGTTGTTCTGGATAAAAAAGACCGTATGGGTCTTAAAGACTCCGGCAAAGTTGAGGGCTTCGTGAAAATCTCCCTGGGACGAAGAACCGTCACCTCCGAACGTCACCGCCGCGGCCTTCTTTCCCTGTCGTTTGAGGGCCATTCCGATCCCGACGCCGTGGACATGCTGGCTTCCCACGGGAATGGAAATCGGAAGGACATTCACACCCTCGGGTGCCTTTGATCCCCGTTCGTCGCCCTTCCAGTACATCAGGATCTGCCGGGCAGGAATACCGTGCATCATCATGACCAGCTGTTCCCGAAAGGAAGGGGCGAGCCAGTCCTCCGGCTTCAGGGCCAGTCCAAGGCCGGCCTGGGCCGCTTCCTGTCCCTGGATCGATCCATAGGTTCCGAGACGTCCCTGACGCTGGAGCTTGAGGGTCTTGGTGTCCAGGGCCCGCATGTACACCATCCAGCGATAGAGCGAAAGGATCTGGTCCTGAGAGAGATCGGGCATCAATGATTTGTCAACCTGGCCATCTTTGTCCAGGATTTCTACACGTTCTGTCACAGCCTCGTAGATCGTTGTCTTGGGCACGATGTACTCCTTCAGTAAGATGGGTCGTCTGTCTAGGTTGCAAAGTGATAACAGGGAATACCCATAATTTATTCTGGACAGATGGGGCAGACCGGGCGCTCAGGCGATGTGGTATAGTACCGTTCAAGGAAACAGAGGAAAGGAGACGCTATGGACATCCTTGTCTGCATGGCTCAGGTGCCCGCAACGGACATCAAGGCTAAAATCGCGTCTGACGGAAAGAGTCTGGATACCGCGGACGTCAAATTTGTAATCAACCCCTACGACGAATTTGCCATTGAGGAAGCCCTTCGTACCCGGGAAAAGAGCGGGGGAGAAGTGACCCTCATTTCAATCGGACCGGATCGTGTCCCTTCCGGTCTGCGGGAAGGCCTTGCCCTGGGTGCCGATAAGGCCGTTCATATCCAGTCCGCAGGCGGATACATGGACGCCTTCAATGTAGCCCGGGCACTGTCAGCCCAGATCAAGACCATGGCTCATGATCTGATTTTTATGGGCAAAATAGGTGTCGGCTATGACCAGCACCAGGTTGGAGCCATGGTTGCAGAGCTTCTGGGCCTTCCTCACGTGGCCGCAGCGGTCCACCTTGAGCTCCAGGAGGGAAAGGCTGTCGCAAAGAGGGAGATCGAAGGTGCGACCGAGGTCATGGAACTTCCGGTTCCCGCGGTGATTACCACAGAAAAGGGTCTGAATGAACCCAGGTATGCCTCCCTGAAGGGAATTATGGCTGCCAAAAAGAAACCTATAGACACGGTGCCTCTGGAATCCCTGGTTCCTGACGCTAAGCCGATTCTTGTCATCGAATCGATGGAACTGCCGCCGGCCAAGCAGAGGGGCAAGCTGATCGACGCGGAAGACCCTGCGGCCGCGGCCAAAGAACTCGTCCGGCTTCTGAAGGAAGAAGCCAAGGTTCTCTAGGAGGCATACATGGCTACGATTCTTACCTTTATCGAAGTTCGCGACGGGCAGATCAAAAAGGCCTCCCTTGAGGCGCTCTCCGAGGCTGTCCGCCTCGGTGGGGCCCATGGAATGGGAGCCTCGGCCGTTCTCGTTGGTGACAATCTTGCGGCACTGAAGGATGTTCCCGGACAGTATGGCGCATCGGTCGTCTACACGGTGGAACATTCCGACCTCAGGCTCTACTCTCCGGAAGGTTACACTACGGCCATTGTCGAAGCCGTCCGTGCCGAATCTCCGGCCGCCCTCTTCTTCTCCTCCACGGCCATGGGGAAGGATCTCTCCGGCCGTGTCGCCGCCCGCCTCTCCACCGCGGTCGCCAATGACTGTACGGAGGTCTCCTTTGCGGGCACCTTCAAGGTTCGGAGGCCGATGTATGCGGGAAAGACCTTCGCCACCGTCTCTTTCACCGAAGGGTCCTTTCCCGTAATCTCTCTCCGTCCCAACATCTTCCGGGCGGAGGAAAAGGCAGGTCAGGCGGAGCAGAAAGCCCTCTCCCCTTCCGATCTCGGCATCCGTTCCCGGGCCGTGGCCCTGGAAAAGCCGGAAAGCGCGGAACTCGACGTTACCGAAGCCCGCGTCATCGTGTCTGGAGGCCGGGCCATGAAGGGGCCGGAGAACTTCCCGATGCTTCGGGAACTGGCCCAGCTTCTCGGCGGAGCCCTGGGGGCTTCCCGCGCGGCCGTCGATGCGGGATGGATCGACCATAAGTATCAGGTCGGGCAGACGGGGAAGACGGTTTCCCCCGATCTGTACATTGCCTGCGGGATTTCCGGAGCCATTCAGCACCTGGCCGGAATGTCGTCTTCGAAGGTGATCGTGGCGATCAACAAAGACGCGGAAGCTCCTATCTTTGGCGTCGCCGACTATGGAATCGTGGGGGATCTGTATCAGATCGTTCCCGAGCTCGTAAAGGAAGTGAAAAACCTTTAGGAGGTACTCATGGTAACCGCCACCCGGCCCGGTGTCTTTGCCCTGGTCTTTGCGGCCTTCATGCTCCTGCTGGCCTACAGCCTCTACCGGCGGTTCCTGCCCCTTCAGGATTCACGTCCGGCCGATGTTTTCAACCGCTGGTGGGATCGCGTTAAGGACTTCTTCACCTACGTAATTTTTCAGAAGCGGATGATGAGGGACCCGTACGCGGGCCTCTATCACATCCTGATCTTCTGGGGATTTCTGGTCCTTGGGCTTCGATCCCTGGGACTGGTCCTGGAAGGACTTGGAGTTTCCCTTCCCTTCCTGACCCATCCGGCTTACCAGATGATGAAGGATGGATGGGAAGTCCTCGTCCTTGCCGGAATTGCGCTCGCGGTACTCCGCAGGCTCTTTTTCAAGCCGGAGCGCCTCAAGAACAGCCTGGATGCCTGGATCACCCTGAGTTTCATCGCCATGCTCATGGTGACCGACCTGGCCGCGGACGGAGCGCTTATTGTCCTTGGATCACCCTCATGGGCGGCTTATGCACCCTTTTCAGCCATGGTGTCCTCCTGGATTCCTGTCGGATCGGCGGAGTCCTGGTTCGTATGGTCCTGGTGGCTCCACATCCTCACCCTCTTTTCCTTTGCCAACATGCTTCCCTACAGCAAGCATTTCCACGTCTACACCTCCTTCTTTAACGTCTTCTTCCACCGGCTTGAGCCCGGCGGAAAGATGGAGACGATGGATCTGGAAACGGTGGAAGATGACACGGTTTTTGGCGTGAAGAGCTACCGTGAACTGTCCTGGAAGCAGATTCTGGACCTTTACACCTGCACCGAATGCGGGCGATGCAGAGAACTCTGCCCCACCCGGCTTACCGATAAGCCCCTTTCCCCCATGGAATTCGGGAACGCGGTCCGCAACTACGTTTATGACCTGACCCCCGGCCTTGCTGCCAGGGAGACCGCGGGAGAGGTTCCTCCAGAACCGGCCCTCATCGGGGAGACAATTTCGGAAGACACGATCTGGGCCTGCACGACGTGCCGGTGGTGTGAATATGCCTGTCCGCTCTTTATCTCCTTTACGGACAAGCTGACGGCCATGCGCAGAAACCTCGTCCTGGAAGAATCCAACTTCCCCTCCGAGATGCAAACCGCCTTCAAGGGGATGGAGGTGAACGGCAACCCCTGGAACATGCCCGCCGACCGAAGGACGGATTGGTGCGAAGACCTCGATGTCCCCCTGATTGGGGATAACCCGAACCCGGACGTTCTCTTCTGGGTCGGCTGTGCCGGGGCCTATGACGACCATGGACAGAAGGTCTCCCGCGCCCTGGTCAAAATCATGAAAGCCGCGGGCGTCTCCTTTGCCATTCTGGGGGGTGAAGAGACCTGTACGGGAGATTCGGCCCGCCGCATGGGGAATGAATATCTTTTCCAGATGCTGGCCCAGCAGAATGTGGAAACGCTGAACGGGTACGGTGTGAAAAAGATCGTCACCAACTGTCCCCATTGCCTCAATACGCTGGCCCATGAATATCCCGACTTCGGGGGACATTACGAAGTGGTTCACGCTTCCCAGTTTGTGGCAGAAATGGTCTCCCGCGGACGTCTCCATTTCACGAAATCGATTGAAAAAGAACTGACCTTCCACGATCCCTGCTATCTGGGACGGACCAACGGAATCCTGAATGAACCCCGCTACCTTCTGGAGCATATTCCCGGCATTACGCTGAAGGAAATGGACCACTCAAGGGAACGGGGCGTCTGTTGCGGGGCCGGGGGAGGGCGCATGTGGATGGAAGAGAATCTCGGAACCAGGATTAACCACCTGCGCCTGAAGGATGTGGAAGCGTGCGGCGTGAAGGATCTGGCCGTGGCCTGCCCCTTCTGTTATTCGATGCTGTCGGATGCCGCCAAGGAGAATGAAAAGGAACTATCCACCCTCGATGTGGTGGAACTGGCTGCGGAAGCTCTTCCGTAAGGGTAGAGTCGGGGAGCGGATCGCCGCCCGATATCTTGCGGAGCAGGGATATGAAATTCTCCAGCGAAACGTCCGTTTCCCCATGGGGGAGATCGACATCGTCGGCCGGGACGGGAAAGATCTTTGCATCGTGGAGGTCAAACGCCGGATTTCTCCCCGGAAGGGAAGTCCCGAGGAGGCGGTAACGCAGAAAAAGCTGGATCGTCTCCGCAGGCTGGCGCAGGCCTACGTCAAACGTGAGCGGCTGGGAGATGTTCCCGTTCGGATCGATGTTGTAGCGGTGGATGACAGGGGAGAGAGCCGGCAGATTCGTCTCCACAGAAATGTAGGTTGAGGTGAACCCGATGCATCGGGTGAGAGGTGAGTGACAGGAGAAAGGCCATGGAGAATCTGGTACACCGTTTTTTTGAGCTCTACATGCAGAATCCGGGCTTCTTTGACAAGGTTGCCGAATCCCTCGTCGTTATTCTTTTCCTCTGGTTTCTGCGCCGTCTGGTCCTCTTCCTCGCCTTCAAGAGAGTGGAAGAGCTCCGTTCCCGGTATAGCTGGAAAAAATCTACTCTTTACAGCGCCTTCTTTGTCGGTCTCTTTGCCATCAGCCAGATCTGGCTCTCCGGTCTGGCCCACCTGAGTACCTTCCTCGGCCTTCTTTCCGCCGGTATTGCCATCGCCCTGAAAGACCCCATCACCAATATCGCAGGCTGGGTCTTCCTTATCTGGAGAAAGCCCTTCACGGTCGGAGACCGGATCCAGATCGGAGAACACACAGGGGATGTGATCGACATCCGGATCTTTCAATTTTCGATCCTGGAAATCGGGAAATGGGTTCGCGCAGAACAGAGTACCGGCCGCATCATTCACGTTCCCAACAGCCAGGTTTTCTTTACACCCCTTGCCAACTACACGATGGACTTTCCCTTCATCTGGACGGAGCTGTCCATTCTGGTCACCTTCGAGAGTAACTGGAAGGCGGCAAAGGCCCTGATTCAGGACCTCTGCCGCGATCTTGCTGGAGACCATGCCCGGGAAGCGGAGCGCTACCTGAAGGAGGCGACCAAGAAGTGGTTCATCGTTTTCAATCGCCTCGATCCGATCGTGTACACCTCCGTTGAAGATTCCGGGGTTGCCCTGACGGCCCGCTTCCTCTGTCCTCCCCGCCAGAGGCGGTCGACCGAGGAGAGGCTCTGGGAGGCAATCCTGGAGAAATTTTCCGAGCGGGACGACATGGACTTTGCCTACCCGACGATTCGCTATTACGATCAGGGTACCGAGGGAAAAAGGGTACCTGAGTAACGCAATTTCATACTATTTGTCTTTAAATTGCACAATGGATGGGATAACCGTGGGTTGACATCACTAACCCCGTGTGCAACCATGGGGTCGGGAATGGGAGAAAGAACAAACCATTAGGGGGCTTTCCATGAAAAACCTGTTGATTGGATTGCTTGTGCTGCTACAGGCCTGTCTTTTCTTTGGCGGTACAGCGGAAGAAGAACTCATGTCCAGCCTTACCTGTGACACACCCTCAATCCTGACAGGACCGGTTCAGGTCGGACCTTACTTTTCCGCTTCCTCTTATAATGAAATCGGTATCGTATGGGATGGTGTCGCCTATGGTGCCGTATGGGTGGCCGGCGATCATATCCATTTTGCCAGAATTGCAGCCGATGGGACCTTTTTAGCAGGCCCCAGACAAATCACTCCAGCTTTAACAAAAAATTATGAACCTGATCTTATTTGGGCGGATAATATGTACGCCCTTGCATGGACGAATCAAAATGGCTCAAATTCGGAAGTTTTCTTTGTGTTGTTGGACAGGGATGCAAATCAAATCATTGAGCCGGTTCAAGTTACAAGTGCGGCTGGTTATCAGAGCGGTCCAGCAGTCTGTTGGACTGGATCAGAGTTTGGTCTGACCTGGAAGGATCCCCGAAATGCAGGAACATCAGGTGACGATATCTATTTTGCGCGAATTGATGGGGACGGGGAATATATTGCCGGAAGTGAAACGGCAGTTTCTGAACAGGTAAACTCACAAACCGAACCCAGAATCGAATTCGTCTATGACCATTATTTTATCTTCTGGGAAGATGATCGAAATGGTAACTACGATATTTTTGGTCGAAGATTATCGAATGCCGGATCCCTGGTTGGTGCGGAGATTAACCTGGTGGTTGCCAGCGGAGATTCTATCGACCTTTCATTGGCATGGAACGGTGTATACCTGGGCATTGCCTGGACAGATAATCGAGATGGAAATGAAAATATCTACTTTACATTGGTGGACTCTAATGGAACGGAAATAGGAAACGACCGACAAATTACGAATGATTCCGCCACCCAGAGAGTCCCTTCTCTTGCCTGGTCGGGCAGAGAATTTGGTATGGTGTTTATGGATAATCGTAATCCATCGAACCTTACGGATGTGTACTTTGTTCGATTATCAACAGATGGAACGATGATCGATTCCGAATTACTCTTAATTGAATCAACAGAGGCTGAATTTACTTCATCCAGTTCGCTTGCTGTGGGAAATGCCGGGTACGGTATTGGAATCTTGACTCTGCTCTCCATGAATTATAAATTTTACAGCATCGGGTGTGATGACGACGTCACCGATCCCTACTGTCCGGCCCAGCCTGCGGAATGCAGCCGGATGTCTTCCACGGTGACCCTCTGCTGGGGACCCGGCAAGGATCGGGAAACCGAAATTGCCTATTACAGGATTTATAAAAACGGCCTGGAGTATGACATTTCGGCCGATCGGTGGTGGACCGATTCTTCCTTCGATCCTGCCGACGGGACCCATTACTACATCGAAACGGTCAATGCCCTGGGATGGACTTCACCCGGATGCGATATGGTGGACACGACCGATGAAGTTCAGCCCACCTGTCCCGGGAATCTTCTTGCCGCCGAAGTGGGGGAGGACCATGTGATCCTGACCTGGCTGCCGGCGTTCGATGCACTTTCCGGCATCAGCCATTACTCCGTGTACCGGGATAATGGGCTTGAGGGACTCGTCAATTCCCCGACGGCAACCTTTGAGGACGTGCACGTCTATGCGGAGACAACCTACAATTATGCTGTCACCGCGACTGATTTTGCAGGGAATGAGCAGACGGCGTGCAGTTCGATCTGGGTCTCCACATCGCCGATTACGCTCACGATCGCAAAGAATCCGGACGGAATCCATGCCAACCTGGACTGGAACGATGTGGGGCTTCCGGAGTATCGTGTCTTTCGGTCCACGACCCCCCAGGGAACCTCCGAGCTGAAACGTGTGGAAGATTCGATGACGACTGATCCCGTATTACAGGACGGAGTTCAGTCCTGGTTCTATTTTATTCAGCAGAAAGGTCTGTAAAGGTTTTACTGGTAAGGAATTTTTCTGAATCCAGTGGCATTTGATGGAATCGAATCCATGATCTCCCTGTTCTCATTCGATTACGCAGAGGAGATTAACGATGATTCACCATGTTCCGGCCGAGCAGCGTCACTTCAATGATTTCGAATGGCTGAAGACCTACTGGCTCTTCTCCTTTTCTGACTACCGCGATCCCGACAACAACCGGTTTGGCCCCCTCCGGGTCTTTAATGACGACATTGTGGAGCCCGGGACCGGCTTTCCCACGCACCCCCACCGCGAGATGGAAATTGTGACGGTAGTCCTGGAAGGGGAAGTCACCCATGAAGACAGCATGGGAAGCCGTACCGTAATCGGCCCGGGAGAGGTCCAGCGGATGTCGGCGGGAACAGGAGTAACCCACTCGGAGTACAACCGGGGTAAAACCCCGGTCCATCTTTGCCAGGTCTGGTTTCTCCCCGATCGTCCCGGCCTCACGCCCTCCTATGAGCAGAAACAGTTTGCGGAGGCACAGTGGAAGGGAAGTCTGCTCCCCCTCGCTTCGGGGAGGGGTGCATCGGGAGCCGTATCGATTCACGCAGACGCGACACTCTACCGCTGTGCACTGGAAAAGGGCGGAAGGCTTCCATATTTTACGGGACAGGGACGGGGCGTCTTTCTTTACCTGCTTTCAGGAAAGCTTACGCTCAAGGGTCAGGCTCTGGAGGCGGGAGATCAGGTTCGCACCGAGGGGGAAGACACCCTCACCTTCGAGGCTGAATCCTTGTCCGACTTGATCCTGATTGATGTAAAACTTTAGCCCGCGTTTCTCACACTCCCCTACTATTTTCAGGTCAGGGCTTCTTGTACCAGGTTCCGTCCGGTTTCTGGAGCCAGTGCCCCGAAGGAGCCTTTTCGGCAATCTGAATGGCCCGCCGCTGACCGACGACCTCTGCCGTGACCCCTGTTTTCTGAGCGATCGAGGCATAAACCTTGAGACGGTCTTCATTCTCTGCCTTGACCATCTCTGCCTTTTCGGAGGACTGAACCCTGTATTCCAGGAGACCTTTGTTGTTTTCTCCAAGTATCCCGCTGTCTTTCAGGTCATTCAATACGGGGAGGCGCTGAAGCATGCGATCCTTGATGGCCTCATCGTCTGCGAAGGCGAAAAGTGCTGACAGAGCTATCATGAATAGAATAAGCCACGAATAGCGTTTCATGGGATCCTCCTGGGTTCCGGATTCAGGATGCGCCGCCCGAATCACTCTGGGTGTCGGGAGCGGCAGCATCGAGATCACCGAAGAAATCCTCCAGTTCCTTGTCAATCTTGATCCGGATTTCCACGGTGATGTGCATGGGTTGAATGGTCATCTCGTGCTTGACGCGAATACAGCCCGGGGCCGCAAGCGTGAGGGTGAAGAGAAGAAGGAAGAGACTGCGTTTCATGGTGCCTCCTTTTTGCGACTTCCTATTATCCCAGATTCAGAGAACAGCTGCCAGCCTGTGTGTATCCTATCGCGAAGAGGACTGACGGTCCATCAATCCCTTTTCCCGAAGAAGTTCATTGACGTCGATGTCCACGAAATTCAGATCCAGGGAGAGGCCCTGAAGCTCCACGGCCCGTTCACCGGAAGGATCCCGTACCAGCTCCTTTGACTTCGGGTCCAGCTTCAGGGGGAGCTTCTGGTTGGGTTTTCCGTCCAGCTCCACCTTCATAGTGAGACGATCCCCCAGGGAGTTCAGGGTGATTCGAGCCCAGTCATATCCAAAGTCCTTGATGGCCTCTTCCGCCAGCACGACATCGCCCACCAGCTGTCCCCCCTCCGGAATGCGGATTATGCCCCGCTGTCCGGGGACCGAATAGAGGTACGCATCCTCAATGGACAGGCCCCGTTTTGTCAAAGTTACCGGAATCATTCCGCTTACCGTACCCTCTCCCGTGGCCAGCAATTTTCCCATGGCAAGGTTGATGAGCCCTGTAAGCTCCACACGGTCCAGGAAGGCCAGGATCCGTTTTTCGGACAGATCCGGAGCCAACCGGAAGGCATCGGTGCGGATCGAGCCGCCGCAGAAGCGAAGATAGGCCTTTTCTACGAAGATCGAATCCTGACCTGAAAGAGCATACATAATCTTTCCATCCGTTGCCGTGACAGATCCCCGGGTCAGGCTGGAAAAGGTGAGTTTCTGAGAGGGAAGGGTGGTGAAAGAAAGAAAGTCGGAGAATTCAATCACCGTATTGACACCGGAGAGGGTCATTTTTACGTCCGCCTGATCCACTCTGAAATCGGTGAGTGTCAGTGTGGCCCGGCTCTGAATGGCTCCAGTATTCCGGCTCATCAGAGTTCCGGAGAGGCTAATCGTTCCCTGACCGTTCATCCCTTTGGCCATGGGAGTCAGGGCTCCCAGAGGAGTCGGAACGGAGAGATTGGTTTCCGGGATTTCAAATCGGGCGTTGATGTTGGGTCGAAGATCTGACAGATCCGCGAGGCCCTCTCCGCGAAGATGGAGCTTCTTTACAGGAAGACGCGCTTCTGCGGTAAAAGCCAGTGAGGTACCTTCGATGGAAGCGGTACCTGCCACATCTTCCATGCTGATTCCCTCAAGACTGACAGAGTCGGCATGAAGGCTGCCCCCGGTGTCCAGGGAATGCGAGGAAACCGGAAGGTCGAAGGAGATTCCTCTGGCCTGCAGGTTTCCGGAACTCGAATTCAACTGACCGTTGTCCAGCAGAATCCTGCCGAGGTATGAAGATGGAAAAACCGCTTTGCCCTTTCCTTCCGCCGTTACGATCAGGCTGTCTGCGGTAAAGTGGTCTTCCCCGCTGAGTATATCCAGATCCCGTGAGACGAAGTTCATGGTCGACACGGCAGGGTTTGCAGAATGTTTAAGATTCAACGTCAAAACCATTTCCCGGTTTCGGGCTTCCACCCTTCGGTTCCCTATGGTAACAACGGCTCCCGGTGCTGTGAGGACAGCTTCCACATCCGGGCTGTCTGGTACGGATCCACGGGCTTTCCCCTTCAGATTGAGGTGGGAAATATCACCCTGGAATGATCGATCCCCCATCTCCAGATTGTAGAGATCCGCATTGAATTGAGCGTTGAGAGTGTTGCTCTCACCGGCCCCTTTCATGGTGACCTGAACCCTTTTTGCCCTGAAATATCGGCTCCCATTGGTCAGCTGAAGCGGCTGATCCAGATCAAAGTTCCAATCCCATTGCAGGTGGTCCGGTCCCATGGTTCCCTTCATTGACAGGTTCGTCGAGATCGGCGGGAGGATGTGAAGATCGGACAGCTCCAGTGGACCCTTATCGATGTTGACTTTACAATCCAGGGTGAATTCTGTTCTATCTTCATGGAAACGAACCTCTGCCCGGGGTGCCAGTACGCGAGCGGAAAGAGGTGAGTGAATGTGAACGGACGATAGCGATAGAGCCAGGGTGCCGTTCAGGTTCCCCCTTGCCGTGAAGGAAATGGGTGCCTGGATTACAAATCCCGGAACCTGCAGATTCTGAATCTTCCCGTCCGCGAGAATTGACGAGGGTATCAGCCTCTTTTCCAGGTTCCCCGAAAGGGCCATCGTAGTCTGCAGGAATCGATCACCCTGTTGAATCCAGAGATCGGGGATGGATCCCTGGAAGGATCCGCCGGTCAAGAGCCAGGTCTCCATTCTCAGATTGGCGGAGAAATCCAGCCTGCCTCGGATCTCCAGGTCTATGTCCGGATTCAATACCGGGGAAACGCTTTCCAGGGGTATATGTGTCCCCTGTACGTTCAGCTCACCAGAACCCGTTGAGGGATCGATCGTTCCTGAAAGGGCCGCCCGGCTGTCTGGAAGGTGAAGGCTTCCATGAATTGCCAGCGTGTTGGTTTCCGGATATTCCAGGAACAGATCGAAGGGAAGAGAAAAATGGGTATCTTCAACCTGGAGGTGAAGGGTTCCCGACTGAACCGAAATCATCGGGATGCGGTGAAAGAGGTCGGCCAGGTTTCCGAATCCTGTCGAACCGGTCCGCTTGATGAGCGGGAGTCCGGGAATGTATACGGCTTCGTCCTGTACCTGTGCCGTCATCACAGGGCCGATGATCGTGATGTTTTTCAGTGTTCCCGTAAGAATCCCCTTTGGAGAATAGCCGATCGATACAACGGGGAGGTGAAGTTCACCGGAAGGCCCGATTTTCACATTACGAAGGAGCATCTGCCAGGGCGTGAGCTGGACAATGGAGAGGCTGTGGATCTCAATCCCTGATTCCTGTGCCTTCCTTCGAATCTGATCCTCCAGGAATGAAAAGAGGAACATGCGGACTGCAAGATAGGCACAGACGCCCAGCAGGAACGCCCAGAACATCCATCTCGGGCGAATTCGTCTTTTTCTCTTCGGTTGTTCCGGTTCCACGGAAATCATGACTCCCCTAGACTAGGCTTCCCGCGGGTGAAAGTCAATCACTCCGGAGATAAAGTCCGGGTTTTGCTATTCGGTCACAGGCCTCGTGCTGTCCAGCTTTCTCAGCATTCCGTAGGTCGTACGATCAATGATCAGATTCTCCACGATGGGGGTAACGTTTTTATCCTCTTTCCCTTCACTGTCATAGGTAAGCTGAACCGCGTTCACGGTCAGCAGATACATCTGCATACAGACCGCGCACATGCTCAGATCTACCGTGAGGTAGGTCGTATCTGCATCCGTTGCGAGCTCAAGGTTTCCCAGGGAGTCAAAATTTCCATTCTCAAACTGCACGACCAATCCCCCCAGATCGGAAACCATTTGATAGGGTCCGAGTACCCTGGAGACGGTTAGCCATTTTTTGCACTTTTCACAGAAAACCTTGCCATTGATGACGGTCATGCTCATCAGCGCGGCTATTCCGACAATCATGCCTCCTTCGATCAGCCAGATCAGGTAAAGGGCAACGCCTCTTGGGGTCCAGCCGAAGATTGACCATGCCCCTTCCGAGGCGATAATCTTCAACACGCTGAAGAGATGGGCGGGAGATGCGATCGATACCTCTCCGCTGGAGAGGATGGATACAGTCTGGGACCATTGCACATATTCACCCAGCAGACCAAAGAGCAGGCCGAGGATCATGTAGGTTTTTGCGCTTCGTGACAGCCCGATTTTTCCTCCGTATCCGACGCTTAAGCCGATTGCAGCTCCATAAAGAATTGTGATAAAGAAATTCAGGTAGATGAACGGAAGGTAGTAGATGATATAGGCGTAGATAATGCCAAGGATCGTAGAGGTCAACAGACCGAACAGGATCATGAGAATGAATCCCATGGGCTCGACCTTTCCGGACAGCTTATAGTAACGATGAGCAAGTTCCATAAATCTCTCCTCCAGCCCGGATTTTGAGAATTGCGCTCATTGTAACATGTAGAATCGCATCGACAGCCCTGCTATCGAACTATGAAAGCGTAACAATCTATGGAGAAATTCAGTTCAGCTTATTGCGGCTGGAAAATGTCTTCCGGCACCCAGCCCTTCTCGCCTGAATCGGTTTTGCATAGCGCCCATCCGCTCTCACGTTCCAATAGAATCAACCTGTCCCCCGGTGACACTTTCAACTCCGTGGAGTCATAATCACGGAGGAGGATCCCCGTATTTCCCCGAATTTTCATCCAGCGTTCCGGTACCCAGGCTTCCCGGCCGGAGAGGCCGGTACAACGGACCCATCCCGGCCAGATCGGGGATGCTTCACTCACCAATACTTCTTCACCTTCCCTGAAATGGAGGGGAGGTTCCTCCGGGCCCGGGTGAGCCCGGATTACCTCAGGGTTCACTCGTTTCGCTTTCCGCAGGCTCGTCCGATTCCGGAAGGTCAAGCTCGACAACCGGAAGAAGAACGTGGGAAGGATATTCACTGCTGTGATAGATCCTCTGCCTGGCCTTCACCATATCCGTGTCCATCTCGTTGTGGCCGCCCGTATTCAAATTGCGGGAAAAGGCCGGGAAGAGAGCGGAGGAGACTTCCACCCTGATCCGATGGCCCTTTTCAAAGGTAATTCCCGTCTGCCAGAGGTCAATGGTAAAGGGATAGATCTTCTTCTTTTCCAGAAATTCGGCTTTCCCTGTCGAGTTTCTGAACCGGGCACGGAGCGTTCCCCGGGCCAGTTCGAGAATCTCACCTTCCTCGTTCACGTCGATGATCGTCACAAACCAGTCCGTATCGACAGCTGTGGAAGAGGCATAGAGAACGGCGGACATGGGCCCCACTACCGTCAACGGTTTCTTCAGAGGCTCGGTCTGGTACACCAGGATGTCCTTCCGGGAATCGGTAACCTTATTGTGAAACGCCTTGGCCCGCGCCTTTCGCTCTTCTACATCCAAGGTGCCCTTCTTTTCCTCTTCGATATCTTCCTTGCTCTTGTAATAGAATTCGGGCCACGGTGTAGGATCTTTGGGGTTATAGGTATAGGAATCGTATTCCTTTCCCCGGATATCCTGGTTCAGTACCAGCCGACCGTCTCCCCTGGATGTATTGGCCCCGTTGCGGCTGGACAGATAAAGCTTTGTCATCGTGGTTTCTTCGAGGGGGTAAGTGTCGCCGGTGACCCACTGGTTGGAAAACATGGCGAACATCTGCACCTTCGGCTCCGTATCGATTCCGTTTTCCACACCCTTGAGCCAGCGGTCAAACCAGCGGATGTAGAGGGTTTGAAGATCCATCGCAGCAGAATCGCCGAATTCGTAATCACCGAGCCGGGAGGAAGATTGAGCCGTATGGCCCCAGGGCCCCAGGACCAGCTTGATGCAGGGACTCTTTGACTCTTTCAGTGCCAGATAGTTCAACTTGCTACCAATTCCGTCTCCATCAAACCATCCTGATTGAAGAAAGACCGGAATTTCCAGGTCCTTCAGCTTCTCCATAAAGTTGGCTTTCTCCCAGTAGCCATCATTCGTGTTGTGCTGAATCCACTTCCTCCAGTACGGATTGGCCTTTCCGAAGATATCCACATCCAGATCGACCACAGGAAGTTTTTTCAGGATCTCTTCGTATTTTCGATCGGAGATCCGGGAGATGATTTTTCCGGAGAGGTCGGCCGTTGCTTCAGTTTCCAGGATTTCGGCCCACCAGATGGATCCGAGAATAAAGAACGTACCATACTCATAGGGAATGTTATAAAAGGGATCGGGTGGTGCGACATTGGGGATGATCGTGGTGAGATGCTCCGGCTTCAGGGAAGCGGCCCAGAGCTGAACCCATCCGACGTAGGATCCTCCGATCATGCCCACCTTTCCTGTGGACCAGGGTTGGGCAGCCAGCCATTCGACAGCATCGTAGCCGTCTTCCGCCTCATGGATAAAGGGTTCCCAGATCCCTTCGGACCCGAATCGTCCCCTGCAGTCCTGAATGGCGGTTGCATAGCCACGTCGAGCCCAGAAGTCGCCGTCGAGCTCCTGCATGTCCTTCTTATAGGGGGTCCGGATCAGTATCACGGGCCATTGTGTGCCGTCACCCTCGGGTATGTACAGATCGGTTGCCAGCTTGATCCCGTCCCTCATGGGCACCATCACGGTTTCCCGCCGGAACGTGTAGTCCGCTTTGGACAAGACGGACTCCCCCGTCTCCGCTTCCTTTTTCAGCAGATCTTCGTACCCTTCCCGGACAAAGGCGGCATACTGGACGGGTACGTCCATCAGATAGATACGGCCATCCGGGTCGGTCCAGATGTCCACGCCGATACCGGCAATGGTCAGATGGTAGATTTCGAAGCTTATGTCTTCACCGGCGACCTTCCGGGTGACGTTGTCCTTCCGCTCCAGAGTGACATCCATGCACATGGATGGAACCAGAAATCGGGAAAAGGTCTGTTCTCCGCCCTTCTTCTTATCGTACGCCCGGATCATCAGGCTTTCAAAGGCAGGGCCGTAATTGTCATAGAGAATGTGTCCGGGCGTAAGATCCGCGCTTACCGACGTGTCCTTACTTAACACCTTGTACTCGGCTTTCATACCCTTCCGTGTCACGGTTACGCTGTCGGTCGGAGCCACAATCAGCATGTCTTTCCAGTAGCCTTTGTCATCGGGAGTCACTTCGAAATCAAAGGTAACCTCCTGACCGGCCATGGAAAGAACAAACCGGCGGTTATACTGACCGTTTTCAGCAAGCTTGTAGGTAATGGTTCCGATCCTGGCTTCGTTCTTAAAGAGTGCGAACGTTCCTTCATCCGCGAAGCCGGAAATCGGGGCGGGCAGAGCATTGGTGTCCGCCGCATACAGCCCTGCCACAAAGAGAAAAGCAGTGATAGACAGGATCCATCGTCTCATAACGTCCCCCTCATGAAAGATCGAGTTATATCTACCATACGCCTGTCGAGGGCATCTATTCAACTCCGGAGAATCGATCTTGCCCGAATTTCCGATTCAGGGTAGAGTGGACCCATGAAGATCAACGGGCTCCAGTTCTGGCTTTTCTTCTTTCTGCTGATGTTCCTTACGGCCTGTGCAACCCGTAAGCCCGCACCGGAAACAATACCGCCCGAACCGGCTCCCGCCCCCCTCAGCGTTGAACCCGTTGTGGAACCTGAATTCTTACGGGTCTTTGTTCCCCATGCCAATATCCGTTCGGGTCCGGGGACCGACACGGAACGGGTGGCTCAGGTGGAACGATGGGATCGATTGCAAATCCTCGAAAAAAGGAGTTCCTGGTTCAAAGTTCGGTTGGCAGATGGACAGGAGGGTTGGGTTTACAGTGATCTGGTGGTTCAGGATCGTCCCTGTCTTCCCGACCGTGAGAAGCCGGAACTGATCGAAGAACCCCCCGTTTCATTCCTGGATGGACAGCCAAAGGGAACCATTGTGATTCAGGCTTCGGTCAATACGGAAGGCGAGGTAACGGAAGTCTCCGTCCTGGAAAACACAACGGGGGATGACGCCCTTGGGGAGATTGCGCTCCAGGAAGCCCGCCAGATGAAATTTCTCCCGCCCGTAAGGGATTGTGAGCCTCAGCCCTTCACGTATACCTACCGAAGAACGTTCTGATTCCGGCCCGGGTGAACCCGGGACCCCCTTCCTTCGTATCACATGTCGTGAAATCCCCAGGAGGTATCCAATGAAAAAGTTTCTTGCCGTTCTCATGCTGGTAGCGGCGTTGCCGCTGTTCGGCCTGACCCTGCCCAAATTGTCCATCGAATCCTATACGCTGGACAATGGGCTTACAGTCTATCTCTACCAGGACCACTCCACGCCGATCGTTGGAATCAACGTCAACTACAAGGTGGGGTCCAAGAATGAGGCACCTGGAGGACATGGTTTTGCCCACCTCTTTGAGCACATGATGTTCCAGGGCTCGAAAAACTTTGACGATGACTACTTCAATGCGCTCCAGGACGTTGGGGGATATGTAAACGGAGCGACGAACCAGGACCGGACCCGGTACCTGGAAATCGTTCCCTCCAACTACCTGGAACGGGCCCTCTGGCTGGAAGCCGATCGGATGGGCTTTCTCCTCGATGCCATGACACAGGAGAAGCTGGACAACCAGATTTCTGTCGTTGTCAATGAAAAGAGACAGAATTACGACGATGCTCCGTATGGAAAATCCTATGGAGAAATGCTGTCCATTCTCTATCCTTCAGATCATCCCTATTCCTGGAGCACCATTGGCAGCCAGGAAGATCTTGAAGCTTCCACCATGGATGATGTAAAGGACTTTTTCCGGACCTACTACACACCCTCCAACGCGACGCTCTGCATCGCGGGAGACTTCGATCCGGCGGAAGCCAAACGCCTCGTGGAAAAGTATTTTGCTTCCCTTCCTCCGGGAACGCCTGTTGCGTACACGGCTTCCTGGGTACCCGGGTTTGACAGCCTCAAACGGCGCGTCATGAAGGACCGTGTCAACCTGGCCCGGATCACGATGGTATGGCCCACGGTCCCGCTCTATGCGGCCAATGACGCCGAGCTGGATCTGCTTGCACGCATCTTCGGTCAGGGCACGACCTCCCGGCTCTATCAGAGCGTCCTGAAGGAAAAGGGCCTCGTGTCCGACATCATGGCGTACCACAGTTCCGGACAGCTTGCGGGGTATTTTGCCGTTGTGGCCACGGCGCTTCCGGGTAAGGATCTCGCGGAGATTGAAAAGGCGGTTCTGGAAGAACTCCAGATTCTCCTGAAGGACGGAGTGACGGCTGAAGAACTTTCCCAGGCAAAGACCGTCTATGAAGCCTCCTTTGTGAGAGCCCTCGAGAACGTGGGCGGTTTTGGCGGAATCTCCGACCAGATCACGGCCTACGATCACTATCTGGGAAAACCCGACATGTTTCAGTGGGACCTGGATCGGTATACCGCCATCGATCTAAAGGGAATCATGGATGCTTCCCGTCCCTACCTGACGGCGCCCTACGGTGTGGTCGAAGTCCATCCCTACGGGAACCTGGTGGCTGCGGAAGACACCGTGGACCGTTCTATCAAGCCCGAAGGAACCAGGGCTCCCAAACTTCAAATTCCCACCCCCAATTCTTTCACGCTGAGCAACGGACTCAAGGTTCTTGCTCTCTCCCATACGGAGCTTCCCCTCGCTTCCGTACATCTGATCCTTCCCGTAGGTTCGGCTGCCGATCCGGGAGCAAAGCCCGGTGTCGCCAACCTGACCGGAGAGATGCTCATGGAAGGGACCAGGACAAAGACAGCCAAGGAGATTCAGGAAAAACTGGACGCAATCGGTACGAATCTTTCCATCGGCGTCGATCGTGATGCGACCATTGCCCGCATGTCTTCCCTCACGGACAACCTGCCTGAATCTCTTACGATTCTCTTCGATGTGATCGAGGATCCTGTCTTCCCTCAAAAGGAATTGGATATTCTCAAAAAGCAGCTCCAGTCCCAGTTCCTTCGTATGCAGGATTCGATGTATGCCATGGCCTCCGCCACTCTCTATCACAACCTGTACACCGGACACCCGTACGGCAACCTGACGATGGGAACCCCAGCAGTCCTGGAAACGCTGACGGTGGACGATCTCAAGGCCTTCCATGACGCCTACTATCAGCCCGGTATTGCGACCCTGGTCTATGTGGGCCCGCACTCACCCGAAGAGTTGAAATCTCTCCTGCAGCCCTTTGTGAAATCGTGGAAGGGGAAGGATGTCAAGCTTCCGAAGCTTGATCCGGCAAAAGCCCCTTCAGGAAAGAAGATCTATCTCGTTGACAAACCGGGCAGTGCTCAATCGATGGTCGTGGTTGCAGCCCCGGGAATTGACCGTACCGATAAAGACTATGTCACGGCCACGCTCGCAAACCATCTGCTTGGCGGATACTTCATGAGCCGGCTGAATATGAATCTCCGTGAAGATAAGGGTTACACCTATGGCGCACGGAGCCGGTTTGCCACCTATCGCGTTCCCGGTCCCTGGACGGCCGGAGCTCCGGTCCAGGGTGACGCCACCGTACCCGCCCTCAACGAGATTTTTAAGGAAATCCAGGGCTTTCAGGGAGCGATTCCCGTTACCCAGGAGGAGTACGATCGCAGTAAGAACAATATGATCCTCTCCCTGCCGTCCCAGCTGGAATCTTCTTCCGATCTTGCCTATCAGCTTGATGACATCGCGCTCTACAACCTCCCGCTCGACACGATCAACAGGGAATATGACACGCTGAAAAAGGTCTCGTTGAAGCAAATGCTGGATTATGCGAAATCCTTCCTGGGTTCCGCCAATTTCCAGATCGTGGTGGTCGGAGACAAGGAAAAGCTCATGGACAGTCTGAAAGCCATGAATTTTGGTGATATTGTCCTCTGCGACCGTCTGGGTAACCCGATCAACTGATCCTCGAAATTAGTCCCATCACACTGAAAACGCCCCCACGGTTTCGTGGGGGCGCATTTTTTTACATCAAGGATAATTCAGGTAACGAAACTTCTTTTTTTCATTAGCTCGTCAATCGTGGCTGCAGCCTCCTCCGCCGCAGCAGGAGCCGGGATCACAGTACGGTCGGTCCGTCTGGCAGGGCATGGGTCTGTCTTTCATTGAATTCGGCCCTGAAGACACGTTTGAAACTGAAAAGATCTTGGCCATGTCCTTCGATCCGCATGCGGAGCATACAAGAGAATCCGGATCCTGACCCATAGAAACCAGGTGTTCATCGATATGGTTGCAGGATCTGCACTTATATTCATAAACGGGCACGGCATACCTCCTGGAACGGTATTGTATCACCCGGGAAGTTCATGAGATCACGCGAATGGTGTGAAGGATGGATAAGATCTGTTCGATATCTTCCGGAGTGTTCGTACAATGGGGGGAAAACCGCAGGATACCGGATCGGGCCGCGGCCCAGATATTGTGCTTCTGCAGAGATTGAACCACGCCTTCCGCATCGGGGATCCGGTACGAAACGATACCGGAACGTTCCGATCGTTTCCCGGGGGAGATACACTCCATTCCCCGTGCCGCTGTGCCCTGGATTAACTGTTCGGTCAGGTTCATGATGCGCTCATGAATTGCTGCGATTCCAAGTTCGAGAAAGGTTTCCAGAACCTGACACGCGACAACCAGGCCGATAAAGTTCATGGTCCCATGTTCAAACCGCTCCGCCGAATCTGCCAGGTCGAGCTTGTAATCCAGGAAATTCCATGCATCCTTCACGGAGAGCCAGCCCGCGTACGCGGGCTGCATGGTTTTGAAAAGACGGGGGGACGTATAGAGAAAACCCGTACCCATGGGCCACATCAGCCACTTGTGTCCACCGGCGGAGAGGGCGTCAACTCCCCACGTGTCGACGTCCATCGGGGCTACACCAACACCCTGGATTCCGTCCACAACAAACCAGATTCCCTGCTCCTGGCACAGGGATCCGATCTCTGCCAGATCTGCACGAAACCCGTTGGAAAACTGAACATGGCTGATGGAGAACAGACGGGTTCGGGGTGTAATCCTTCGTGCGATTTCGTCCGGAAGGATACGACCGTTTACCGGTTCCACCCAGTCAAGAATCACGCCAAGATTTTCAAGGTTCATGAACGGATAGATGTTCGCCGGAAATTCAATTGGATTGAGAAGAATCCTGTCTCCTTCCTTCCATGGAATGCCGCGGGCAACAATATTCAGGCCCTCCCCGGTATTGGGAAGAAAGGCCACCATACCCGGATCGCGTGCACCGATAAGGCGGGCCATAAGGTTTCGAAAACGCGTTTTAAGCTCGACAAGCTCAGGATAGACATCGACAGGAATTCGGGACCGTCTGCTCCAGTAATCCAGAAGAGTTTCACGTACGGTGGTGGAGAAGGGCGCGACCGCTGCGTGGTTGACATACACGCCTTCGCTGTATGCGGGAAAGAGGGAGCGGAAAGAGAGAAATGGATCATTCATATGTACTCCGTCAGGTGCCTGTAACATTATACGCTGGTTCCACTTTCTCGCTGGATATCGATAGAGATAAGTTGACCCGGAGAAGCCATGCGGTTATGATTCCATGCGTACCTCCATGATCCATTCTTCGATTCCCGACCCTGCCGCGGTCAAACGATCCCGCAATCGTCTTCGTGCCCTGGGCATGACGGACCACCTTTCGCTTGTGATCGTTGCCGTTGTGATCGGTTCCCTGAGCGGAATCGGGGCCATCCTCCTCCGGCTGGCCATTGGAGGTTTCCAGGTTCTCTTCTTCAGCCGGGCTCACCCGGAAATGGAGTTCCTCCAGGCCATGCCATGGTTCATGAAGATGCTGATCCCGGCCACGGGCGGACTCGTGGTCGGTTTTATCATTCAGTACATTGCTTCGGAGGTGAAGGGGCACGGTGTCCCTGAAGTCATGGAGGCCCTGGCACGTAAGGGAGGAATCATCCGGGCCCGGATTGTTGCGGCCAAAATTGTGGGGTCGGCGATCTGTATCGGTTCGGGGGGGTCAACGGGACGTGAAGGCCCGATTGTCCAGACCGGAGCCGCGATTGGATCCACCATTGGTCAGATTTTGAAGATTTCCGGATCGAGGATGCGGACACTGGTTGGATGCGGTGCCGCAGCGGGAATTGCCGCGGCCTTTAATGCTCCGATCGCGGGGGCTCTCTTTGCCCTGGAGGTTGTTCTGGGAGATTTTGCCGTAGCACAATTTTCCCCGATCGTCATTTCGTCGGTGACAGCCACGATCATTTCACGGTACTACTTCGGAAACATGCCTGCCTTTGAAATCCCTTCATATGATCTCGTTTCGGCCTTTGAGATGATTCCCTATGCCCTCCTGGGAATTCTTGCGGGCCTGGCCGGTATCCTTTTTATTCGATTGCTCTACGGAGTTGAAAACCTCTTTGACCATTCCCGGATTCCTCCGGTTCTCAAACCGGCCATCGGAGGCCTTCTCCTGGGTGTGGTGGCCCTGTGGTTTCCCCATATCTATGGTGTGGGATACGAGACAATGGACCATGCGCTGGAAGGATATTTCGGCGGGTGGCTTCTGCTGGCCATCTTTTTTGCCAAGATCGTGGCCACCTCACTTACGCTGGGGTCGGGAGGATCAGGGGGGATCTTTGCGCCTTCCCTCTTCATGGGGTCGATGCTAGGGGGATTTCTGGGCACCTTCGTTCACCACCTCTTTCCTCACCTGACCGCCGGACATGGAGCCTATGCCCTTGTGGGTATGGGAGCCATGGTCGCGGCAACCATACATGCTCCGATAACATCCATCATCATCATCTTTGAGCTGACGAACGATTACTCCATTATCCTTCCTCTCATGGCATCCTGCATCCTGGCTACGCTGATATCCACGCGGCTTCATCCCCTGAGTATTTACACGATGAAGCTTGCCCGCAGGGGGATCGACCTGCAGGAAGGAAAGGATATCAATATCTTTCGAAACCTGAAAGTTGGGGAAACGATGGACGAAGCACCGGTAACTGTCAACCGAGGAGAACCCTTTGAAACGATTGCCCGTCATTTTCTCGCCGGAGGAATTCGTTCCCTTTTTGTAATCGATCGTGAGGATCGTCTGGTCGGGATCATTCCCTTTGACCACCTTCGCCAGAGCCTTCCCGAGTGGCAGGATCTTGAAGCCATCCTGGTTGCGGATGATGTCATGGTTGAACCTTCTGCAATGTTAACGAAAGAGGATACCCTGGACCGGGCGGTGCGATTTTTTGCCCGAACAGCGGAAGAAGAGCTTCCTGTTGTGGATGAAGACGGTGTTCTCGTGGGTGTTGTTTCCCGGAACCGCGCCATCAGCGCCTATCACCGGGAGCTTCTCAAGGAAGACCTTGCCCTCGATATGCGGGAAGGACTGACGGAAGCCATTCAGTCCAGTCAATACCGGCTGTCGGGGCACTTCGTTCTGGCTTCCTTTCCCGTTCCCCGTCCCTTTATTGGAAAGAGTCTGATTCAACTTCAGATCCGTTCACGGTTCAATGTGGAAGTGGTCCTGATTAAGGATGCCGAGGGAAACGAGATTCTGCCGGAAGCGTCCCACAGGTTTCATTCGGGGGAGACGATCTGTGTTGTCGGAGAAAAGAGCCTCGTGGAAGATGTGAAAAGGCTCTGATTTGTTCGTGCAGGTTTCATTGCGAGGGTTTCAGCCCTGTGTTAGGATGACGGGATTGCTAAATCAGGAGGCTAAGAATGAAGACCATGGTCAACAATTCCATCAAGGATGCCTTTGCCGGTGAATCCCAGGCTCACATGAAATATCTTCTCTTCTCCGAAATAGCCGGGAAGGAAGGATTCCCCAATGTGGCGCGTCTCTTTAAGGCGATTGCCTTTGCAGAACAGGTCCATGCCTTTAACCATGCACGGAAGCTGGGCATGGGCGGAACAACCGGAGATAATCTCCAGGCCGGTATCGATGGAGAGACCTTTGAAGTCGAAGAAATGTATCCGGCCTATGACGCCATGGCCAAATCCCTGGATGATAAGGAAGCCCTTCGTACGATCTTCTATGCTCTGGAAGCGGAAAAGGTTCACGCCGTCATGTATCAGGACGCCCGGGAGAGAGTCCTGGAAGGTAAGGATATCGATGGACAGGCTGTTCACGTCTGTTCGGTCTGCGGTTATACACACATTGGGGAACCCCCGGATTGTTGCCCCGTCTGTAAGGTCCCCAGGACACGCTTTCAGATTTTTGCATGATTGCAAAGGGTGTTCCGAAATAGCTCTCTTTCTTGAGGCTGGACTTTGGAAGCTTCCTTAAGCGTTCTTCTTGCTGTTGGTCTTTCCGCAGCCTGCGGATTTCGGGTATTTGTTCCCCTTCTGGTTGTCAGCCTTGCCATGAAAACGGGACACCTCACGCTGGCGCCGGGATTCGAATGGATTGGGTCCTGGCCTGCCCTTCTTGCCTTCGGGATCGCGACGCTTCTTGAGATTGCCGCCTATTTCATTCCCTGGCTGGACAACCTCCTGGATACAATTGCAACGCCGGCAGCCATTGTGGCTGGAATCGTTGTCGCGTCTTCCGTTATTCAGGATATGGATCCCTTCCTGAAGTGGACCCTTGCGGTCATTGCGGGAGGAGGCGCTGCGGGAATGGTTCAGGGATGGACAACCGTAACGCGGGCCGCATCAACTCTGACAACAGGCGGAGCGGGGAACCCCATTTTCTCGGCACTGGAAACCGGGGGAAGCATCCTTCTATCATTCCTTGCAATCCTGATTCCGGTTGCTGCCGGGATTGTCGTACTGGGCATCCTGATTATGACCGCCCGGATCTTCAGGAGACGGGCTCCATCCTCTATCGGGAGGTGACGTGTGGAATGGATAACGATTTTCCAGGTTGATGCTTTTACCGATGAACCCTTTCGAGGCAATCCGGCGGGAGTCTGTTTTCTGGAGACAGAACGGGGGGAGGACTGGATGCAGGCAGTCGCACGGGAAATGAACCTGTCGGAGACAGCCTTCCTGGTTCCTCAGGATGACGGCTACCGTCTTCGATGGTTCACTCCGGCAGCAGAAGTCGACCTCTGCGGCCACGCCACGCTGGCGAGCGCCCATGCCCTCAGGGAAACGGGACGCGCTTCCGAGGATGCCGAACTGCATTTCCATACCTTAAGCGGGCTTCTCACTGCCCGCCGGACGGGAAAGACCATCGAATTAAACTTTCCATCCGAACCTCCGTCGGCCTGCAGCCTTCCCGCCGGGATGGCGGAGGCACTGGGGGTCGATCCGATCTGGACCGGCGCCAACCGCATCGACTTCCTGGTTGAAATTAAGGACGCGGAAGAACTGAGCAGGATCCAGCCCGACTTCCGGGCATTAAAGGCTCTCACATCCCGGGGGGTCATGGTGACCTGTCGCTCCGATCGTGAAGGATTTGATTTTCTTTCGCGCTTCTTTGCTCCTGCCGTGGGAGTGGATGAGGATCCGGTAACCGGTTCCGCTCACTGCTGTCTCGGACCCTACTGGAAGGAGAAGACGGGCCGGAACATCTTTACGGCCTTCCAGGCCTCCTCCAGGGGAGGAACGGTTCGAGTCAGGGTTCTCGATGATCGTGTGATCCTCGGAGGAATGGCCGTAACGGTCTTGAAGGGGGAAGTCCTGTGTCCGAAGAAATGACCCTGTGTTCTCGATGCAGCCGTCCCCTGGGGACGACCTCCGACTGTCCCGAGTGCCTCTCCTTCCTTGCAGGGAAAGGTGCAGATTCCCTCAGCCGGCGGGAGGCAAGGGAGGCGGGACGGAAGGCGGAGCCGTGGAGCCGGGGTCGGGGAAAGAGTGCTCCGGCGGAACTGGTTCAGACGGTGAGGGACCTTGCGGGAATGGTGCGTTCCTATTTTGGGGGCCAGTACACCCGCGTTCCCTGGCCGGTTATCGCTTCCGCCGCCTTTGCCATTCTCTATGCGGTGAATCCCTTTGATCTTGTACCCGATATCATTCCAGGTCTTGGCTTCGTCGACGACACCGCGATTATCACGCTCGTACTCGCATCGATCCGTGGAGAGATCGAAGCCTATCGGGACTGGAAGGAAACCGGGGAGGGGGAACCTACCGAAGAGCGTTCTCGTATAGAATAGGTGAGAAAAGGAGCCTTGCCATGGAAGAGTTCAAATATCCGGACGAAAAGCGATCAGGATCCTCGATCCTGAAATGGTTGTTCTTCGGGTGCGGCGGATGCCTGATTCTGGTGGCTTTGCTGATTGTTTTCCTGATCGTTTCCGGTGCATGGGTCTTCAAGCGTGCTGTCATCACCGATTCCGCCAATGTCCTGGCCGTCGCGCACGACATCATGGATTTCACCCTCCCGGGAGACTCCCGGGGCGCCTTCGCCATGGATGTCGGATTTTCCATGGCCATCGTCCACGATGGCCATGATATCGAAGAGAGTCGTTCTCTGCTTGTTCTGGCTTCCTTCCCGATGTCCTGGTCGGGGAGTCAGGAGGAGTCCATCAAACGGAAGCTCGATACCGTGATCCACGAAGAGGAAACCTATACGGTGGAAAATCAGGAAACCCGGATGGATACCCTCTGCGGCCAGAAGGTTGAACTCCAGGTACAGAATGGAACCGTGGAGAGAAATGGAACCCGGGCCCCCATGACGCTCTACCAGACGATCTTTTCCCATGGCGACCAGACCCTGATGGTCATGGTCTTCGGGTTCGGGGAGGACCACGCTTCCGTCGCAGAATCGATCTACCGCTCCCTGGCCTGTGTGAACGAATCCTGATCCGTTTCTTAATAATGTACGCCGATTGATACTGACAAATAGGGGGTGATCTTTTATCAGGGTTTCATCTCTGCATTTGGATCGACCGATGGTACTGAGTGAAAAGTCTTATCATGAATTGAGGCGAAATCAGCTGTTACTAATTGTGCCACCCTGATTCGATTTTCTAACGCGATATTGTTGCGAATTGATCTCACAAATGAAATCAAAGCTCACTATACGTACGCAAAAAATTAAGGCAAGAAAGCCTTTGCACATTGGCGGAAAATTTGCATATAATAGTTGATTCTATAAACAGCCAACATAGTCTCATGATGGGGGGATTCTTAGCGCGCATTATTGGGTATCTCTTTTCTTTTCCTGACGCTTCCTCTTTGGGGCCAGGGCGCACCATTGCAACCGGAACTGACAGGCTTCACGGAAGACTCGATCACCATAAGCTGGACGACGGTGCCGGACGCGACCGCCTACGTCATCTATCGGCTGCCCTTCTTGACGAAACGGCGGGACGCCAAACCCAGGCTCTTCGACAAACGGTTCATCTTGCAGTACGAGCCGGAAGCCGTGTACACGGATATCCAGCCTATGGATATCACGTTGCGAGCCACCGACCACGTCGATTACATCATCACCTTTGTCGGACCAGACGGGATCACCGAATCCTCCTATCGAGCCGCCTATTTCAACCGCCTGACCCTGGAGAAACCCGTAGCCAATTTCACGCATGCGGCACCCCGCTATTGCGCGGAATCCCCCATCACTTTCACCGACAGTTCCACCGGGCTTGCCGCAAGATGGTACTGGACCGACCCGGAAGGCGACCTGGGGCAGGGAGAAACCCTTTCCTACGCCTTCCCCGAGGGCGGAAACTATGATGTCACCCTGACGGCCAAGAGCCCCATCGGGGAATCCAGCAGGACCGATACCGTCATCATCCACGCACTCCCCATCCCGACGATCACGGGAGAACCGTATGCCTGCATCTCCTCCACGCTGAGCACGGACCCCGACAAAGAGAACTACCAGTGGTCCAAAGACGGGATCCCCGTCCCTGAAGCCACCCAGGCAACGTATGAGGCCGCCGAGCCAGGCATCTATACCGTGGCCTACACGGACGAAAACGACTGCACAGGCGCCTCGGAACCCTTCGCGTTCGATTTCTTCGCGTCCCCCACCTGCGGTTTCACCCTCTCCATGCAACAGGCCGAAGCGGGAGAACCGATCAGCGCGTACCAAGAAAGCACCGGGGAGCAACTCACGTACCTCTGGGACCTGGGAAACGGACAAACCATGACCGAGGCGGAACCCGCTATCGTCTACGGCCGACCCGGTACCTACACCCTGGCCCTCACCGTGACCGATCTCTGCGGCAACACCGCCACATGTACGGAGGACGTCACCATCACCACAGGAACCTTCACGAGCTTCCCGCCCTCCGGCACCTCCGCAGGAGGAACCGAAATCACGCTCACAGGGAACGCCTTCCCCGAATCACCCACCGTGACCATCGATGGACAGGCCGCCCCAATCCACGCATCCTCCAGCACCAGCATTACGGTCGAAGCCCCCAGCCATTCCGGCGGACTTGACAGCTACACGATCGCCGTCCACGACGCGACCGACGACCTGCTCACCCATGAACTCACCGACGCCTACCGCTACGTCACCATGGGCTTCGTAGCCCTTCCCTCCCTGAACGCGGTCCAAACACTCGATCTGAACTCCTACACACTCTACCCATGGCCGGTCGAAGAAGGAACGCCATCCGCGCTCCTGCCCATCCACGGCCAATCGTTCCCGATTCAGCATCCGACGGCCCTCCTTCTCAGCCCCGACGAACGGTATCTCTACCTGGGAGCATACGAAGCCATCTACAGGATCGACACGGCAAGCGGAGCCGTCACGGGCGAATTCGCGATCCCTGCGGGAGCCAGAGCCCTCTCTCTTGCCTATCACGACACCTATCTGACGGCAGGCGTCACCCTGCCCGGAACGCCATCCACCTACATCGAGGCCCTGGATCCCGCCACCCTGGACCATCTGGCCTACGGCTCGATCTGCCATGACGATCAGACCCTGACGGCCGACCAGGCGATCATCGGCGACCGGCTCTACCTCCTCACCTTCGGCCCGGAAGCATCCGACCCGAACAACACACACAAGAGCCGCCTCACCCTGAACGTCTTCGACCTGGCCGCGCCACCGGACATGACCGACGGGGAGGCGTACCTGCACATCCTCGCCGGCAAATCCGCTGGCGAACTCACCACGGAGACCATCGTGGAAGCCTCGCTCGCGTACGAACCCTCCAGCAATCTTCTGTACGTCAGCGCGCCGCACGATGAACGCATCTTCAAGTTCGACGTCAGCAGCAACACCTTCAGCGGCGTATCGCTCAAGACCACCGGATATGCGCCCGAGCACCTACTGGGAACCACCGCCGGGGGCATCCCCGCCCTCGCAACCACCTTCCACGGCCTCCCGCTCCTGCGCTTTTACGACAGCCCGACGAACGGGCAAAACGGAGAGCTCGCCACCACCGATCTCTCCGCGGCCGGATGTCTTGAAATCCAGGATCTCGTGACGTTCCGGCTACTCGACGCCATCCTCTGCGATCCGGCAGCCCAGGTCCTCCTCTTCGATCCCGCCCTATACCAGACCACCGCCACCATCTCCCTCGACGGATCCTCTCCCCTCGGCACCCTCGCGGTCCAGGAACGATAAGGAAGGCCCCCCATGAAACGAACCATCCTGACCATCGCGCTCACCTTCCTCGCATCCCTGGCCCTGGCCACTTCAAACACCCGGGGAGAATCCTCCTCCTCCGTCACGGCGAAGGGCATCTTTGAAAACGCGCTCTTCAACGACATCGACAGCGTCAATCCCTACAACGGGAATCTCTCCGTCGACATCCCCATCGGACAATCCTATTCCGTCGGCCCAAACCTCGCCCTTCAGCTCTCCCTCTTCTATAACCTCTCCCTATGGACGGACGTCCACATCATCACAAATGTGCTGGAAGACCCCAATTACACGCCGACCTGCGAATTACTGGAACTTTCCCGATTCGCCATAAGCGGACGCGACACGTACGGCGCGGGATGGGACATCCATCTTGGATACATCTCCCGGCAGCATATCGATACCGACCTGAACGGAAGTTACCACTACAACGCGCCCGACGGATCGAGCCACGCGTTTTATCCCGAGACCTCCAGCACATATCGGACGCACGACGGGAGCTACCTGAAACTCACGCGGTACACGACCCCCTCCGAATATTTCAAGATGGAAGACGGCTCGGGAATCGTTTACACCTTCGGCCACCCGGTCACCCATTACACCGAAACCACGGGACCGCGCTACTGTAGCAGCGTGATCGACTTCCAATACAACCGAAACGGTTTCTACGTCACCGAGATCGCCGATCCATGGGGAAACAAGATCGAGGCAGCCTACGTCACTTCCGGAGGATACAGCAGCGACAAGATCGATACAGTCACCCTCCGGGACGGCAAGAACTTGAACGTACGGACGATCGCCTTCCACTACACCACGATCCAGAACTCGATGGATTACGACTTCTGCCCCTACAACCAACCCTGCACGACGGAAACCGTCACCTACACGTACGATGTCCTGACCGGGATCGATCTCCCGACCGTCGGAGGAGCCACGCTCTCCTACACCTTCCAGGTGGAGAACAAGCTCATCACGCGACCCGACCGCCTCCCCGGCACCCTGAGCTGCTGGGCGATCGACATCAACAATCCCTGTGGAACCCCCATCTTCCCGACGCAGAACACCCACTACGTACCCATGCTCACCTCCGTCAGTGCCGACGACGGGGGCGGAAATACGTACACCTACGCATTCGACTACAACTACGACGCCATCCCGGATCTCTACGAGCGACCCGACAACATCGGCAATCTCAATGACGAAGTGGGCACGCTGGCCTCCATCACGCTGCCGACCGGTGGCCGCGTGGACTACACCTACATGAGAACCTTGCGGTTCAGCGGACCCGGAGCTTGCGAGCCCGAATTCGGCGAGCCCAGGGAGGACACGCCGCCGTCGATCTTCGTGGGCGTGAAGACAAGAGAATACTACAATGCCGACGATCAGCTTGTCGGGACCTATGAATACGACCTCGGAGGCTTTGACTCCGTATCGGAACACCTGATCTCGGATCTCATCAGCACCACGGTGACGGTGACCGACAGCCGGACGGTCCAGGAAGTGAGGAAAACAAGATTCACTTTCGATTACCGGAAGGTCGAGCCTTCGGAGGATCCCCTCGGGGAAACGGTCTGCGAAGGAGAATATCCTCTCCACGGATCACTGGTGAAAGAGGAGCGGCTTGATTCGTCCGGCACCGTGATGAACACCGTCGACTATGAGTACGAGTACGATGACATGAGCCTCATCGAGGCATGCCACGCCGCTGGCGACTGCGCGTCCCAAACGCTGGACATCCCCGCCTATTCCAAAAACCACAACATCCGCACGAAGCGGGTCGTCTCCCGCTATGCCAAAGCCTCCGGCGAGGATGTCACGACGACGATCAATGAACAATGGGACAGTTACGGCCATTTCAAGCGGACGAAATTCTATGATGGCGATGTCCCCTCGACCACCACGATCACGCCTCTGAGGGAATCCTTCACGGATTTCACCCCGGATGTCAGCCACTGGATCCTCAATACCAAGGACTACTCCTGGGTCAAGGACCAGAACGGCAGCTATGCCGCCTACACGAAATACCAGTACGCCTCCTCGGGAACGCATCTCGGCAACCACTACCTGAACGCCGTCTGCCAATACGAAAAAATCTATGCTTCCAACCTTGCCCAAACCTGTTCGGCCGAAATCGGTTACAACTCATTCAACTACGAAGTACCGGACTACTCCATCATGACCTACTATCCGGACATCACGCTGATCGGGGAAACGTACGACGGCCTCCCGAACGAGGAGCACCTCATCTATGCGGGATCTTCGTTCGGGGGCACGGCAAGTCCAAGTTTCAAGATTGACAACACGTACCAGTACAACTTGTTGACCGAACGCCGCTTCATGGAACTTCGCTCGAATGGCGTCTGGCTGCCGTTTGCGGGCTACCTGACGAAAGTCGTCCGGGACAAGACCACGGGCCTCGTGACCCGGAGCTACGACGAAACCGGAAGCTATTTCACGGCGACGGCCTTCAATAAGCTCGGCTTGCCCACGTCGATCGTTCCTCCCGGAGAAGCCGCCATCTATCTCTCATACCAACTGGACCCCGCAAGCGGGATGACCGTGCAAACCCGAAGAAACACCAGCACCGGCCCCCTTCAGGCGGAGGTCCTTTCCGACAGCTTCGGCCACGTCAAGGAGGAGAGGAAGTACATGCCTGGCGGCACGTACACCAAGAAGGTCCAGCAATTCGACATCCTGGGAAGAACCACATTCGCCTCCGCATGGGCTCACCCTGACACGCCGGAGATGTGGCTTTCCGGCACCAGCATGACCTATGACGGTCTCGGCCGGATTCTCTCAACCCATAAATCGGGGGATCCCTATCCCATGACGGTCGCCTATGACGGCACACGATCGAAGACCGTCCGCACATGGGTGCAGACCTCGCAGCAGCTTCAAACGGAATCGAGTACAGTCTATACCTACGACGCGCCGGGGAATTTGATCTCCGTCCTAGACCCGCTTGGCAACCCGACCACGTACACCTATAACGGACAGGGAAACCTCACCGAGGTCCATCAAGGCATCCAGGGTCGATTTTTCTCTTACGACTTACTGGGCCGGATGACATCGGAGCTCCACCCGGAGGGGAAGAATATCCAGTACCAGGGGTACAACGCCCTGGGAAACGTGACAGAATACAAGACCTACCAGGACTATCTCGGGACGGCCTTTTCCTATTACTTCACGAACAGCTACGACTATGCCGGGCGGCTCACGCGCTCTGAAGTCTCCACCCAGAGCTACTTGACCGGCGACGCGTGCACGCCTGACAATAGCTGCTACCCCCTGAGGGAACTCACCTACGACAACCCGACGCTGACCGTCACGGCGGCCGACGGCAGCCTCATCCAGGGGAACCTGACGGTCGGGACCACGTCCTCCGTCCGGGGAAAACTGACCATGGCGAAGGAATACGTCATTATTGACGGGAACCGATCCGGCAGTCTAAGCACCGGCCCCTGTACCGTCGGGGTCAATTCCTTGACGGACGTCTACCAGTACGCCTCGACCGGGTATGGACGCATCACGGGACGCAGGCTCTACTCGGATGGATTCGCGCACGGGAGCACCTATCCCCAGACGGAGAAGCTCTATTTCTCCTGGGGATACAATTACGATTATTACGGGAACCTGGCCTCCATCGACTATCCCGAGGCATTCGACGTGGCCACCCAGCAATCGCTTGGACTGGTCAAGGACGAGACAGGAACCCTCTTGAACAGAACCGTCAGTTATGCCTATGACAACAATTATCGTGCCTACCTGTCCGGCTTGAGCCGTCCCGGGATCAGGGCTTCGATCATCGGGGACGCATTCTATAACGAGCAGGGATTGCTTGATTCCATCTTTTACGGCGAGGGCCTGTCGGGCATGGAATATCAGTACGACGGCCTGAATCGCCCGAGAGATATTCAAGGTTTTCAGGGAGTCAATGGCTTGGAGTACGTGTTCAAAGAGATTGCTATGACGTACGACAGTACGGGCAATCTGACTTACTTCCATAATGCCGTGATTAAGCCTATTGATCCAAGTGAGCCTATTGAAATTGGGCCGACACCAGTTCCGATTCCAATTAAATGCAGGGCAAAATGGCGCAACTATTATGCCACGTACGACGCGGCCTCCAGGGTGATGACGTATAAGAAAGAAACTGAGTATTATGGGAGCTTCGGTTGCGACATTTTTACGAATACATTTGCTCGAAACTGGACCTATGATGAGTATGGTAATATTCTCCAATATTCAACGGGAAACCGCGGTAATATTTTTAATGCTACCGTGGATCTTCCTACCAACCCTGTAACCAACCAGTTGATCGGGCCGGATTACGACGGGAGAGGGAATCTCGTTCGAGGCGAACCGGTCGATGACGATGGGAACGCCACCACGCCGGACCGCAGAATCCACTTCTATCAATACTCCCCGGAAAACAAGATGGCCACGTACTTTGAGGACGTGTGGGATGCTCAGGCCGGACAGAACAAGATGGTGGAGCAGATCTTTGCTTACAACTGGCAGGGCGAGCGTACCGTCGCGCTGAAAAGAAGCGTCGTGGAAAGCACGTGCGGGGATGCCGTCGCCTGCTGGTGCGTGGATCAGGATCCGTCGGTGACCAGCGCATGGTCGCTGGATACGATCTATATCCGGGATGAAGCCGGCAGGATCCTGGCGGAATTCGACCGTCAAACGGACCAGCTGACCACCTATTCCTGGCATCGTTACAACTACTTTGCGTTCGGAAGGATGGTCGCGGCGGATGGTATACTGGACGATATGGACGGGGATGGATATCCCGAGGCGCTCGGTCGCCGATATTATTATCACGATCATCTTGGATCCGTTCGCGCAGTCACGGACGGATACGAGAATTTCCTAATGGCGTATGATTACTGGCCGTATGGGGAGGAGATGTACAGCTCGCAGTGGAACGAGGAGTCGTACCGCTATACAGGCCACGAACGGGATTATGATCTCAATTTGGACTATATGCACGCCAGGCATTATTCGTATGGGAAGGGGAGGTTTTTTTCCACAGATATTCTTAACGGTAGTATTAATAGGCCTCAAACACTTAATTTATATAGCTATACTGCAGGTAATCCATTAAATTACGTAGATCCTCTCGGATTTGCAAGGAAAGGGCCTCAGTCCGCCAATAATACGGTGACACAAGAGCAATGTGAAAGAACAAATGAATGTGAATGGACATCCAATGGCTGCGAATGTGGAGGAATTCCAATAGACGACCTCGTTTTTGCTGAAGACTATAATGATCGCTCTTTTGATGCATTCGTGTACCGAACAATTATGCAAACGATGTCTTTGTCTCTTGATGTCATGTCAGCATTACCACAATTTTCTCCTACTCCTATTCATCAAGTACTTCATAGGCCATTAATTTACACTTCAAATCGTATTTCAAACGCCTGGAGTGGGCATCCTGTTCTTCATGACATAGTAAACACTCTGTCTTCAACTGGAACTTTAGTCGGGACTTACTACTTCGTTTCATCATCAGTGGCCGCCACTACAGCTCAAGTTGAATTGGCAGCCTATATATATTCAATCGGTGGTGAACAAGTTTTGGTGCCATTAGGTTTTGCAGCATCTGGTTTATCAATTGCTACTGGTAGTATCTTGGCTGTAGGTTCGTTCGGGGCCGGTTATTCAATAGGTGTAATGTTGCGAAAATATACAATTCCCCCCAAATGGAACCAGTTGTATGGAGATGCTATGTATAATGGAATGGTAATCACAACAAATTTCTATGGCATAACGGATGTGCATTAATGTTTCATTTATCCTGAAATGCTTTTGGAGAATGATGAATGACAGTAAAGAAAGTAGATAATCTTATACCATTACCAGTCCCACGTTTTGTTAAAGAGGGACCAGCTATAACATTTTTATCAGTCATTTTATTCTTCGCACCTTCATTCGCTTTAGTTTACTTGTTAAGTGAGAAAGTTTGTGTGTTTATTAATACAATTACAGGAAAATATTTTGAAATCCCTATCATTCTTTTAGTATTTATAGGATTTTCAATTTCGTTTTTCCCGCCGTTTATCTTTGGATTTAGTCGCACAAGTAAATTTATTTTAGAGTGTGTTCAATGGCACATCAATAATAATGATAATAATTCCGCTAAAAAACTCGCTTTAGCCCTTGATTATCAAGTGTGGTTTCGAGAATGGAAGAGGAATAGTTGGTTTCGGCAATTTGTAATTGAAAGCAATCTTCATGTCAACAGTAAAAGATATGCAAGATTTTCTGATAAATTGAGTATTTAGTTTTTTATATTTTTACGATATACCCTGTAAATTATAAAAAAGGGCTAAGTTTATCATTTTCAATATTATTTCGCACAATTAATAAGGGATTTGTTCTCCCGAATTACCTGCGACCAGAGGGGGTACTGTCAATAAGGTACTGTCAAAGAAGCCACCGTAACTTCCCTATTACAATAAGTAGGGTCTGCTGAAAAAGTCTACGATCGACCTTATCCCACTGGTAATTATAGGGT